>JAFGQJ010000199.1 GCA_016935715.1 Spirochaetales bacterium | reverse complement strand
CGGACACTTCGGTGCGTGCTGATAAAACTGCGGTCAAATCGCATACTTTGCCATACATGATCAATCAATTTCTCTGATATACACCCTGGATTGCTTGAGAAGGTGGTACCCGTATCTCTCGTAGAACTTGTGGGCCCGCCCGCGAACCACATTGGTGTGAATGACCACCTGGGAGATGTTCCTCGATAATGCCCACACCTCTGCCTGGCGCAGCAGAACGGCACCCACTCCCCTGCCGCGCCACGCCTCGTCAACCACGATACCACCCACCTCTGCCCTGGGTCCCACGGTCAACAGCCTGTCGATGAATACATGGATCCAGCCGACCACCGGTTCCAGCGAAGCGGCAGCAGCTCCAGTGCTGACGGCATCGGCTACGGCAACGAAAACACGGTTGTTCCGGCGATCTCTGCGGATCCTGCTGAAACGCATGGCAATCGTCTCCGTCGTCTCCGGGTAACCGAGCTGGGCATTCAGGCGGGTGATGGCCGCGATATCCCTCTGCCTCGCCGGCCGAACGAAGAAATCAGCACGGTCGCCTGCAGGCTCACCGGACGATCCGGGTGCAGCAGAGCTCATGTTACGGGGGATCACCAGCTCGGATTCTCGATCTTTCTTTCCGATGTATTGATCTTCGGGTCGACCCAGGGGGATTCGAGCTGTCGCCGGGATAGATCCGCATACGTAGTGGCGGCCGGGCCGAGTGGCTCCAGGGGATAGGTTGCAAGGAGCTGCCATATCGGTTCGGCCAGACTCGGCCTGGAATCTGCAAAGGTGGCCGCGGCCAGGTAGTAGAGGGTTTGAAAGAAATTTTCGGCAACCAGAAACTGCCGGATATTTTCCCGCTCCAGGGCGGCATCCAGGAACGCCTCCACCGTGGTGAAGGAAAATCCCGGTTCCACGCGGCGCAGCTCCTTCATCGCTTCGGTAACCAAGATGTCCAGGGCGTAGAGGCAGTGCAGGATCGCAGGAGATCTGCCGGTGCGGTAGTAGAACCAGCCGAGCTTGGAGTGGGCCCGGGCGGCGAATGCCACCCCATCCATCCGGTAGAGCCTGAACAGATGATCCACTCCCTTGTCGTAATAGGTTTCCACGAAGGCATCCCTCAGATTCTGGTATTGATCCTCTTCGAAGTAAGGCTGATCCTGGATTACCTGTGAAAGATACCGCTCCACGTCCGCATAGCGTTCCTGCAGCTCATGCAGTTCCGCCAGGCGATAGAGAACAGTGTATTTTTCCTCGGCGATCTCCATGCCTGCGCGAAGCTCATACGCCTTCTCATACTGGCGTTTGGCGAGGCTGAAGGCCCCTTCCCGGAAGTAGATGTCACCGATCGCCATCTCCGCCTCCGGAAAGGTGCCGCCCCGTTTTTCGATCGCCTCCTGGAAGAACAACAGGGCTTCTCCGAGCTCCGGTCCGCCCGGCTCATCCAGCCGCGCCTTGCCCTGCTCGTAGAGAAACCACGCTTCTGTAAAATTGTTCTCCTGGGCGGTGAGCAGAGGCAGCGAAACGATCAGCAGCGACAGGATCGGCAGGAATATGAATCGAACTCTCAAAACTTCTCCAGCTCTTCTATAAAGGCCTCTATAGCATGATCGGCGCTTTCGCGGCGAATGATTTTCCCTTTTTTGAAAATTACCACCCGATCCTCCGAGCCGGTTACTCCCAGGTCGGCGCGTTTCGCCTCTCCCGGCCCGTTCACCGGGCAGCCCATGATCGCCACGGTGACGCTCTTGTCGATCCTCAGCAGGAACGGCTGCACCTTTTCGAGGAAGCCGGTGACGTCGAAGACGGTGCGGCCGCATGTAGGACAGGAGATCACCTCCGGACCGAAGCGGCGAAGGCCGAGGTTCTGCAGGATCGACTGAGCGGCCACGACCTCGTTCTCCGGGCTGTCGGAAAGCGAGACCCTGACCGTGTCCCCTACTCCGCTGATGAGAAGCCTGGAGAGGGCGAGGGTGCTCTTCACCGTCCCCTGCACCAGAGGACCCGCCTCCGTGACTCCGATATGCAGAGGATAGTCATGGGTTTGTGAGAACAGCATATTGGCCTCTACGGTGGTGTCCACATCCGCCGCTTTCAGCGAGAAGACGACAGGCCGGAAGTGCAGCTTCTCGAGCAGAGAAGCTTCCTCCTCCGCCGCGCGTACCATCGCCACGGCCACGTTCCTTTCGCGGCGCAGCGTTTTGGGAAGTGAACCGGCATTGACCCCAACCCGCAGGGCGGTGCCTCTGTCCGCTGCCTTGCGTACCAGCTCCTCCACCTTGTCGGGACGGCCGATGTTTCCGGGATTGATGCGGATCTTGGCTATCGGGAAATCCAGACAACGCAGGGCGAGCCGATGGTCGAAGTGAATGTCCGCCACCAGAGGAAGCCTGGTGCGGGAGGCGATCTCCCCCAGCAGCTCGGCGGATCGCATATCCGGGACCGAAAAACGCAACAGCTCGCAGCCGATCTCCTCCAGTTTGCGGATGCCCGCCTCGACCAGATCCGCTGATCGCACCGGGGCCAGCGGATGTTTCCACATGGTCTGCACGCTGATCGGCGCGCCTCCACCGATGTGTATCCTTCCGACCGGGACAGACCTGGTTTGCATTCTCTCGACCATCTTTGCCATGCGCCGGCGTGGAGCGCAGCGGCCTGCGCGTGCGTGCCTGCGTGCAGAGGCGCCCCGCTCGATGCCGGCTTTATTCGTCTATCCGAGGGTACCCATGAGGAATACCATGACGAAGAGGGCCACGGTCTCGATGATACCTATAACCATCAGATAGTTAACAAAGCCCTTTCCCGTCTCCCCGAGGGCATCCGAAGCCGAGGCCGCGGCTTTTCCCTGCAGCAGAGCGGAAAAGCCGATAGCCGCACCGCCGAAAATGCCCACTCCGAGCCTGGTCATGGAGGCGGCTGATGAGGCGATGATCGCGTTCATCAGTATCAGCCCGTAGATCGTCTGGGTCAGGGGTGCTCCCGAGAAGGCCACAGCCAGGAAGGGAGCCGGTTTGTTCTGGGCGAAGCACTTCTTCCAGGCACCTATCGTAGCCATTCCCGCAATGCCGGTGCCCAGCGCGGATCCGATAGCGGCCAGGGAAATTGCTGCTGAAAAACCTAATTGTCCGATGTCCATCTACTCTTTACTCCTTTCCCCGTCTGGGGGTTCAGCTTCCGTTTCTCGAAAAGGACTATAAGGCACCCCGGTCCATTCCATGCCGAGCTGCCCCGAAAACTCGAGCATATTCAGGCGCACGCCGTGCACGATGACGGACATCGCGCCCATGATGATGTTCAACGTATGACCGAAGAACAGGATGAAGGCGGAAATCAACCCGGAGGGGATTCCGAAGCCCAATTCCGCCGCCATGGCATTGAAGTTGGTAGCCACGGCTACCGTGGCCAGGCCCACGGCGAACAGGCGAACGTACGATACGATGTTCGAGAAGGAGCTGATGCTGTCCAGGAGGCTCAGGGGCAGGCGCACCAGCCCGAAGGCCACACCCTTGAAAAATTTGCCCTTCTGCTCCCCGAACACGACCACCAGGAGGATGCCTGCGGCAACGAGCCAGATGCCCACCGGATTCAGCGGTTCCTGGAGCACGATGTAGCGGGTTACGAAGAACATTCCCCAGAGAATCGACAGCCATCCCAGCTCGCTGAAAGCCACCAGCCTGGGCAGTCCGCGTATGAAGTTTATCAGCCGGGCGATGCTCAGATGCACCGCTCCGATCAGGAAGCAGAGAAACATCACGGTCTTGGTATTCTCCACTCCGAAGCTGGCTATTTCGGGCACGATGATTTTGGACAGCAGCGGATGGCGGGCCAGGGCCTCTACGCCGAACCACGTCCCGGACAGGGCTCCCCAAACGATGGTGGCCCCGCTGAGGACGAAAAGCAGGGAAAAAACTCCCCCTGGACGTTTGGGCATGGCCAGGCGGGCCACCAGCGTGAGCAGGAAGAGGACGATCCCGTAGCCCGCGTCCCCGATCAGCATGGCGAAAAAGAGGCTGAAGAACAGCAGGAAGATGAAGCTGATGTCGAACTCCCTGTAGCCGGGCGTGGTTTCCATCAGGTCGAACATCGGGCGGATGATGCGGATCCACCTGGGATTCTCCACCAGCGTGGGCACGGGATCCTCTTCAGCCGGCTCTTCGACCAGCAGCGCCCAGCCGTTGTCGGCAGCAGCGTGCTTCAGCGCGTCCGTTCGCTTCACCGGAACGTACCCCGTGAGGTAGCTGAGCTGGTCCTCGCCGATCATTCCCGCCCGAACCTGCTCGAATTCGATCCTGCTGTTCAGACGCTCGATCACGGCCTGTATCCGCGCCCGCTGCCCGGCCAGCTGCTGCAAGCGGTGTTCCATTTCCTGCAACTCTTTCCGTGCCTCCTCCAGCTGCCGCCGGAGCTCGGCGCGTCCCTGATCCCCGATGGCAACGGGCTCGAAATCCAGGCTCGGTTCGGATCCCAGGGCCACGACGGCCAGACGAACGAAGCTCTTGCTTCGGGTGATGACCACCAGGTCCAGCCCATCGGGCAGCTGCTTGAACTCTTTCGCGCTCAACTCGAACAGAGAGATGTAGACACCCTTCCCGGCCAGCTCCCGGATATCCAGCGGGTCATACCCGCCCCAGAGATCCAGCCGCTGCTGCTCCCTGAGGAGCCTTTCCGCTCTCTCTTTGACCAGCCGGATTTTTTCCGTGAGATCGACAACCTCCTCGGAGATTTCCAGGGAGCTTTCCAGATCCCCGTCGCTCGCCGCGGCGGCGCTCGGGGT
>JAFGQJ010000198.1 GCA_016935715.1 Spirochaetales bacterium | reverse complement strand
TCGACCTCTTCCTCCTCGAGCTTGACATTGTTCTTGTCCAGGATCGACATCACCTCTTCGATGCGATCGGAATTGGTGATGTCGTCGGGAAGAAAATCGTTCACCTCCTCGTAGGTGATGGTTTTCTTCTTCCTGGCAAACTCGAGTAGTTTTAGAATCGCCGGGTCATTCTGAAGGTCGCTCATCAACAACTACCTTTCGCAAGCTTTGCAGTTCCTCGTCCAAATACATCTTCTCGCCCAACAGCTCCTTCAGCCGGGCCGGGTCCTGGTCTTTGGCTCGGATCAGGGCGGATTCCAGTGATCGCCTGCGCTTCTCCAGACTGCGGCGCCGGATCTCCAGCATCCCGTCACGGATCAACCGCTCGGGGTTCACGGCATACTCGCCGGAGGCCGTCTTTTCCAAAAGCAGCTGCCGCAGGCTCTCATCCTCCAGGCGGCTCAGCAGGGCCTGCCCCGTCGTTTCACCCAACCTGTAGCACTCCTCGAGGGCTACGAAGTATTTCCGCGCCCTCGCGTCCTCGAGATCGTCTACAGCAACGGTGTTCCTTACCTCTTGGAAATATTCGCGGTTGACCGCGACTGCGAGAATAAAAAAAAGATCGGCGGAGATTCCCTGGTCCTCCAACCTGTCCTGTGAGTCGTCCCTGGTTCTGGATCTCTCTGTCCCCCGTAAAAGATCGCTACGCACGGACTCAAAGTCAACCCCCAGATCTTCGGCAAGGAGACGGATATACCCCTCCCGCTTCACTTGAGAGTCCAGTGATTTCAGGTAAGAACCCAGGTACCTGATGACCGCCCGCTTTCCATCCGGAGTCCTGGAATCGAATTTCGAGTACGCCGCATCCAAGTAGAACCGAAAGCTATTTATAGTCGAATCGATCGCTTTTTTCAACGCTTCCGCGCCCTCTTTTTCCAGAATTTCCGCAGGGTCCTTGCCCCGCTGCAGGCGGATGACCTCCGTCGACAGATCCTGCTGTTCGCAGAGCAGGATCGTCCGTTCGGCGGCGCGGATGCCCGCTTCGTCCGCGTCGAACAGCAGCGTTCCCCGGGAGGCGTATCGCTTCAAGCGGCGAATCTGCTCGGGGGTAACGGCGGTGCCCAAAGGGGCAAGGCTGTTGCGCACGCCGGCCTGCCAGAAGGCCAGCACGTCCATGTAGCCCTCCACCAGGATGAAGGACTGCTCCCGTCTCACATCCTGGTAGACACCGGGCGCCCCGTAGAGGGTCTCCCGTTTGCGGAACACCGGGCTCTCCGGGGAGTTGAGGTACTTGGGCTGGACACTCGAGTCCAGGCTGCGGCCGCCGAAGGCGACAACCTCGCCCCGGTGGTTGAGAATCGGGAACACGATCCGCCCGCGGAACAGCGCCGCCTGCTCCCGGCCGCTGAACAGGCCGGAAGAGCCCAGGAACTCATCGGAAAACTTCTTCTCCCTTAGAAATTTGTACAGCCAGCCGCGATCCGCCGGGGCGTATCCCAAAGCGAAGGTTTTCCACGTATCCGGGATCAGACCCCGCCGCTCCAGGTAGGAACGTGCCGGCTGCGCCTCGGCGTGATGCAGCAGCAGGTGGTGGAAGGTCCCGCTGACCCGGCGGTACAGCTCGAGGTGGGCTCGCCGGCGCCTGCTGTCCCCCTCTTCGACCTCTATCTGCACCCCCGCTTTTTCAGCCAGCAGCTGCACCGCCTCCACGAAGGAGAGCTTCTCCATCTCCATGATGAAGGTGAACAGGCTCCCGCCCTTCTGACAGCCGAAGCAGTAGAAGAAAGATTTGTCCGGATCGACGGTGAAGGAAGGAGTCTTTTCGGTGTGAAAGGGACAGAGCCCCCAGAGCCGTCCTCCTTTCTTCTCCAGGTGTACGTACTCCGAGACCACGGCCTGCATATCGAGTCTATCGGTGATCTGGGCGAGGATATGATCCGGTATTCTCAACGTGCGCCAGCTAGCCTCCCGCTCCCACCCCTTTCAGATAATAGTACTTTGCCCAGTTGTGCTCCTGGAGGTTCTCCGAAAAATGGTGTTCCCCGGTCTGCGGATTTTTCAGCACGAAGTAGTAGTAATCCGTCTCCGCCGGGTAGAAGGCGGCCTTCAGAGCCACGGCCCCGGGATTGGAGATCGGCCCCGGAGGCAGCCCGGCCCACCTGTAGGTGTTGTACGGGGAGTCGATGCGCTTGTCCTCGGCGCTCAGGTATTCGGGATGCGGCTTGTTCTGGATATCCGTGATGATGTAGCCCAGCGTTGCGCAGGATTCCAGCCCGATGTTGAACTGAAGCCGGTTGTAGAACACCGAAGCGATCAGAGGGGCCTCTTCGGCTCTCCGATACTCCCGCTCCACGATCGAGGCCATGATGATGCGCCGGTGCAGACGATCCCGCTCCCACTGGAGCGCCTGGGGAGCGATCCCGGCCAGCCTCTCGAACATGTTCTCGGCCATCTCCTCCACCACACCGTAGGCCGGATACCCGCGGGGGAAGTAGTAGGTGTCGGGGAAAAGGTATCCTTCCATGTTGTCCGCAGGGATCCCGAACTGATCGAGCAGGGATCGGGAGGAGGCCGCCTCCAGGAACTCTTCGCTGCCGGTGATCCCCTTCTCCTCCAGATATGCGGCCGTCTTTTTCAACGTCCAGCCCTCCGGGATGGTCAGCTTGACCTGCTCCTGGTAGCCGGACACGAGCAGGTTGTGAATGTCGACCATCGAGTCTCCCGGCAGGATGCGGAAATAGCCGTTCTTGAAGGAGGTCTCGGTCTTGTTCAACTTGCTGAAGAGAATGAGCAGGGTGTGCGACCGGATCAGAGCCTCCCGATCCAGCCGTTCGGCGATCGTTGACAGGTTCTCTCCTTTGAGCACCTTGAACGCGGTCCCCTCGGCCGGTATCTCCGGGGAGGCAGAGTTGAGATAATAGATGCAGGCTCCACCTCCGGCGAGCAGAAACAGAGCAGCCATGAGGACCGCCAGGATCCCCCTGAAGAGTCTTGTTGCCATGTCCTGCGTGCGCTACCGCTTGATCAGGATAAACTCCACCCGCCGGTTTTTCCAGCGGTTCTCCTCATCGTCGAAAGGAACGATGGGGGCCGAGCCGCCCAGCCCGACAACGGATATGCGGCCGCCGTCCAGACCGAGCATCACCAGCGCACGCTTGACCGCTTCCGCCCGGTCCAGGGACAGGGGAATGAGCTCTTCCTCATTCTCTTTCCGGGCCTCCGCTTCGCTCCAATAACGGGTGATGTTGGCGTGCCCTTCGATACGTATCTGATAGGCGCTGTACTTCTTGAAGATCTCGAACAGTCTCCGCAGGGTCTTGTCATTGCGGGCGGCCTTCTCGATGTCCGTAACCGCAGCCAGATCCGCCGAGTTCGGCGGGAAGGTGATACTGGCGATGCGGATCTTCAGTTTGTCCCCTTCCCTGATCACCAGCACGTCCACCGGGATCAGGTTTTCCGCCGTGAGGGCATTGCGCTGTTTGTCCCGAATCGTGACCCTGAGGGTATAGTCCTCCGCCGATTGGACGAGCTCACCGGTGTCGGACAGGCCGTCCCAGAGAATGCGCTCGGAAGGCATGCCCTTGCCCGTGTAGGACAGGAACGCGCTGCCCACGGGATCCAGGATCTCCAGACGCCATTCCTCGACGGGAGACAGATCCGTAACCTTCATCGTGATGAACAGCTCGTCGTCCACGCCGTCGTTGTCCGGCGAGAAGGGCTGCGGGGAGACCGACAGGTCGATCTGCGGAGGGGACACGTCCAGTTTGAAGGGCGTGCTCTTGGCCTGGGGTCTGTTTCCCTTCAGGTAGCCGACCGTCATCACCGCCGTATACACTCCCTCCCTGGCCAGGCTGCCGTTGCTCCGCCCGTCCCAGTTGATCACGGCGGGCACCGCACCGCTGCCGCTGAAGGTCTTCTGCACGCCCTCCTGCTCGTGCACCATCTCGAGGGACCAGGACTGGATGCCCTCGGCCAGGCCCACATAGGGCTTGAACTCCATGGAGTCGGCGAAGTCATCACCGTTGGGGCTGAAGCCGTCGCCGGAGGCCGTCACGAATACCGAGGTCACCCTGGTATCGATCTGCAGGCCCCGCAGTTCCCTGGAAACGCTGTTTCCCGCCTGATCGGTGCTGCGGATCGTGTAGCTGTAGGAGCCGTCCGGGATCTTGTTCCCGTTCTCGTCCTTCCCGTCCCACTGGAAATCCTGGGCTTTGCCCTTCCAGTAGAAGCTGCGCACCACCTGGCCCTTCGCATTGCGGAACTCCCCTTCCCAGAGAGACTCTTCGCTGGAGCTCTGGCTGATGGGCAGCTTGTCTTTCAGCTCATCCCCGTCGGGGCTGAACAGGCTGTACTGGGCCGAGACCTCGATGGTCGGCGCCCCGGTATCGATTTTGAAGACCGAGGTGCGCACCTCGTGGTGGTCTCCCTTCTGGTAATCCAGGATCAGCTCCGCCTGGTAGTCTCCGTCCGGCAATCTTCTCCCGCTTCCGTCCAGCCCGTCCCAGGCGAAATCCTGGGGAGGCCGGTTCTGGCCTTCGACCCTCCGGAGTATTTTGCCGCTCGCATCGAGAATCCGCAGCTCGTAGCGGGACACCCCCTCGGTGACCTTCAGCCTTGGCTGGATCGTGATCCTGTCCTTGACGCCGTCGGCGTTCGGACTGAACAGGCTCAGATCCGCGGAAACGAAAACCTCCGTTGCCTGGGTGTTGATCTCGAAGCGGACCTTCTTCGAGCCGCCGGCGTTGCCCGCCCGGTCGGTCGCGTCCAGAGAGTAGAAGTAGATCCCGTCTGCGACCAGCTCCCCCTCGTCGGCCCGGCCGCCCCACTCGATCTTGGCGTCGGCTCTTCCCCGCCAGGAGTAGGTGCGCACGCTGCGGCCGTCGATATCCTCTATGGTGCCGCTCCAGAGGGTTTCCTCCGAGCTCTCCTGGTAGAGGGTGACCACGTCCTTGTTTCCGTCCCCGTCGGGGGAGAAGATGGCCAGGTCCGCGCTGACCGTGGCCGAGGGCGGAGTCAGGTCGATGGTGAATTGAGGCGAAACCGCCTTGGGATTGTTCCCGTTTTCATAGAGAACTTCCAGATGACCGGTGTAGGTATCCTCCGCAAGCACGTTGCCTTGGTCACCCCGGCCGTCGAACACGATCGTGTCGGAGATCGTGCGGGTGCCGCTGAAGGTTCTCCCCGCCCCGCCGGCTTCGCCGACCACCTGCAGCTGCCATTTCTCGATCCCGGTGGTGACCGGCACTCCCAGGGTAAACTGGACGGAGTCCTTGCTCCCGTCGCCGTTGGGCGAGAAGTAGGAATCGCTGATGGTGATGTTGATCGGGGTGGCCTGGGTGTCGATCAGGATGTTGCCGATGGAGGTCTCGGAGGTGTTGCCGGCCAGATCCGTGGCACCGATCCGGTAGGAGTACACCCCGTCCGGGGAGAGTATCCCCTCGTCGTTGGTGCCGTCCCACGCGAACGATCCGGGTTCGCTGTTTTCCCAGCTGAACGAGGCTACCTCCTGCCCCCCGGCATCGCTCACGGACGCGCGCCAGAGCACCTCCTGTGAACCGTTCTGCTCGATCGGCAGCGTGTCCTTGTTGCCGTCGTTGTTCGGCGAGAAGATGAGATAAGGGGCCCCCGCCGTGACCTGGGGGACGGTGTTGTCCACGATCACCGTTCCGGATGCGCTCTCTCCCCTGTTGTCGTTGTCATCCCAGGCTTCCACCTTGAAGGTGTAGGTTCCGTCGGAAACGACGGCCCCCGAATCGGAGCGGCCGTCCCAGCGGATTCCCTCCGGCACGGTGATGCCGGTCTTCACGTAGGCCAGGCGGGCCAGCACGTTTTTGAAGGTGACGTTTTCCGGTCTCTCGTCCTTGTTGACTATCTCACGAACCTGGTTTCCCTGCTCGTCCAGGACCAGGAAACGAAATCCCTTCACGAATCGCTGGTCGGTTATGCTCAGTGATTTGACCAGATCATCCTGAATTCCATCGAAGTTCGGGGAGATGTACTGCTGGTCGGTGTTCAGCATGATCTCCGGGGCCTGCCGATCGATCAGTCCCACGGCCAGGTTGACTCCTGCTCCGGCACCCCAGATGTTGCTGTACAGCGGGGCAGCGGCGGCAGTGATCTTTACCTCGCTCTGGCTTTCCTTGACCGAGGCACCCAGCTTGACCGAGGCTCCGAAAGAAACGGGCACTCGCATATCGCCGGAGCCGAACTCGTCCACCGCGATCGTGCTGCCCAAGTGCAGGAACACCCGGTCGACGATGGCCAGCTCGGTTCCCAGGTTCAGCGTGAGATTTTGAAAGCTCGGCAGGGAAACATCCGAGTGCCAGGACCAGATCAGCTTCTCCCGCTGCAGCAGGTCGAAGCTCAATCCCGCCGCAGGGGTGAAGGAAGGATACAGACCGGTGTATGAGGGAGCCGGGGAGGCGTCGGCCGGCACCATCTCCTTGCCCAGCCCGCGCATGGCAATCCCCCAGCGCAGGTCCTTGAGGACGCGCACGTCGCCCGGCAGATGGATGAATCCCAGATCGGCGGCCAACCCCCAGTCCTCGGGACCGTACTGGCCCTGCAGGCCCAGTCCCACGAGCAGTTTCGGAAACAGGTCCTTGGCAAACGCCACGTGGGCGCCGAAGTGGCTTCCCAACTCGATCGCGTCGAAATCCGTCGCCAGGTAACGCACTCCGGCGCTGAGCACGCCGGCCCGGGTCGGCCAGATGAACGCTCCGTTCGCCGCGTGAGCGTTCCAGCCCGAATCCGGGGCCTCGGTACCAAACAGGCCGAGGTAGCTGACGTCGATCGTAAACCGCTGGGTATCCCCCGCGGCCGCGGGATTCAACACGGAGGCAGCGGGTATTCCCTCGGCAACCGAGTTGGCCCCTCCGGCCAGGAAGACCGGGGAAAACAGGTCGAAGGGAAGAGTGACGCTTCCCGGTGCGGGATTGTATGCAAAGGCGGGTATCGACGCCAGAGTAATCAGCACGACGAGCACATACACTTTCTGTTTCATTTTTTACCCCTGTCTTTTTTTCTCGGCCGTACGGCGCAAGCCGCTCCGACGCTTTCCGCTCAGACGCATGCCACTCAGGCTCGAGCTGTCTTCGATGAGCGGGTTACCCTAAATTTATAGCC
>JAFGQJ010000197.1 GCA_016935715.1 Spirochaetales bacterium | reverse complement strand
GACAGCCTGTCCGGCGGCAGGAAGGCGAACAGCAGCCCGATCAGCAGGACCACGAGCAGCACCAGCGGGCCCAGGCGCAGCAGGGATCGCGTTGCGGCCTTGAGGGCTGCGAGGGTCTTGCGACGGTCCTTGCCCAGGGATATCGCCAGTCCCGCCGCGGCCAGGAGGTTGATCACGATCACGGTCACGCTCATAGCCGACGGCCCCTGTCGCCCCGCGACGCTGTAACGGCCGGCTCCGCGCCGGAGTGCCCGGCGGCCTCCGTACGGAGCATGGCCGAGAGGGTCCGCCAGAGGCGCTTGCCCTGCTCGCGCAGGTCATCGGCATATCCGTCGAGCCGCCACTGACTGACTACCAGGCGCATGGAACCGGAAATGATCAGGGCAAGCTGCTCCGGATCCAGCTCTCGGCGAATCTCCCCCCTCTCGATTCCCTCGGCCGCCATGGCGGCGATGCGCTGATGGCCGAAGCGCATCATCTCCCGGACCTTGGCCTCCAGCTCCCTGCGGCCCTGACGGATTTCCTCCGGAAACAGCAGGGTGGTCAACGCCGGCTTGGCCTGTAGAAGCTCCAGGTGGCCGGCAACCATGGCCTCGATGGCCCCGAGAGAATCGGTGGACCGGGCCCGGATGTCCTCGAAGAGCCGACGCCGTACGCACTCGAAGTAGACCAGAATCCCCAGCAGGATCTCGGCCTTGCTTCCGAAGTGACGGTAGAAGGCCGGCTCGGTGATCCCCAGGGTGCCGGCCAGGTTGCGGTAGGTAAGCTTCTCGATGCCCTGCTCGGCGATGAGCTGCAGGGCGTGCTCGATGATCTCGCTTTGCCGTTCCGTGAAATCGGCCACGGGCGCTTGCTCCTTTCTCGGATGTCCTGATTCTCAGGGGTTTGTTAACGTTAATTAACATACGCGGGGAGACAGGCATTGTCAAGCCTTCCTGCACTCTTTGAGCGAATTTTTCTAGGCCCCAGCCCGGAGGTAACAGGCAGTGCCCGCTCGACAGGTGTATTTACTAGTGTTGCAGTCCGGCCGAGCGGATCGGCTTTCTCCTTTGCATGGAAGCGCAGGGAAGCTCGCACTGCGGCGTCCCCGCGCTGCTTTGCAGACTTTCCGCACCGCGAAAATCTTACTGCAGCGATCCGAAAAGGGTGTTGAGGCTTTCCGAGAGACAGGGGTGGGCGAACACCCCGTCCCGCAGGGCCGTATACGGAAGGCCCCCCATCATCGCAATCTGCAGGGCCGCCATGAGCTCGCCCCCCTCGATCCCGAGCACGGCGCAGCCCAGGATGCGCCCCCCGTCCTCGTCAACCAGGGCCTTGATCAATCCCCGGCTCTCGTCGACCTCCAGGGCCCGGGCGACCCAGCTCATCGGGATCTTGGCCACCTTGTAGCGCAGACCTCGTTCCCGGGCCTCCCGTTCGCTCAGGCCCACCCGGCCCAGCTGGGGATCGATGAACACCGTGTAGGGAACCGGTCGGTCGCTCACCGTGCGCCTGCCCCCCTCCAGCAGGTTAGCCCGCAGAATCCGGTAGTCGTCGTAGGAAATGTGCGTGAAGGCCGCTCCACCCTTCACGTCCCCCAGGGCATAGACCCCGGGAGCACTCGTCTCCAGACGCTCGTTCACCCGGATGAACCCCCGGGAGTCAACCTCCACCCCCGTCCTGTTCAGGTCCAGCTCGTCGGTGTTGGGAACCCGCCCGACGGCCGCCAGCAGATGGCTGCCCTCGACTCCTCGCTGCCCCTCGGGGCAGGCCACCTCCAGGCAGATCCCGCCGGATCCCTTGCGCCGGACCGAAGACGGGGTGGAGTCCAGCAGGACCTCGATGCCGTCCTCCCGGAGGATCTTCAAGACCTCCTGGGCCACGTCGGAGTCTTCCCTTCCGAGCAGCTGAGGGCCCCGCTGCACGATCGTAACCCCGGCACCGAAGCGCCGGAACATCTGTCCGAACTCCAGCCCGATATACCCGCCACCGATCACCAGCAGGTGCTCCGGGATCTTGTCCAGCTCCATGATCGAGGTCGAGTCCAGGGCCTTGATCTCCTCCAGTCCGGGGAGCCTCGGCATGGATGGCCGCGTGCCCGTGTCGATGAAGACCTGCTCGCCCCGCAGCTCGATCCGGCTGCCGTCTACCGTGGCCACCTCCAGTGTCCGCTGCGAGGTAAAGCGGGCACTGCCGCGGATCAGCTGCAGGTTCTCCTGGCTCTCAAGGCGGCTCTCCGAGCCCGAACGGAAGCTCTCGACGACCCCGCGCTTGCGCTCCCGGACCTTTCTCAGGTCGACCTGCACGGTACCTGTGAGCACGCCGTAGTCCGCCGCCCGACGGGCCAGGTAGGCGACCCGGGCACTGGCCACCATGGTCTTGGTGGGAGTACAGCCTTCATTGACGCAGGTTCCACCCACGTGGCGGCTCTCCACCAGGACGGTGCTTCTCCCCGCTGCGGCCAGTGCCCGTGCCAAGGGGGTTCCGCCCTGGCCGCTGCCGACGATGATACACTGGTACTCGGTCATCTCGCCTCCCTCTCTTGCCGGTATGCATTTCGTCCAGCATAGGCAATCGGTGCCGTCGAGGCAATCACGCCCCCTCCGCCTGGGTTGGGTAGGGATGGATGACCGAGGCCATCGCCGCTGTGATCTCTCTGATCATTTCCCCGGCGTGGCGGGCCACGATGGTCGCCCCGAGGATTTCGTCCGTCCCCCGGCGGGTGAAAACCTCGACGAATCCGTCTTCTTCACCGTCCAGAATCGCCCTTTCCACCTCGCGGAGTTCGAGCCCCTCGTTACCCGGCTGCCACTCTCCGTTATCATGGTACGCGCCCGGACGTGCGCCGTAATGAGCAGCAGGCGCCGGACCGAACGGAAGGTCCCCACAATGCCGTTTCATCTGATCGACGGGACGGCAGTCCCCGGCGTCGTGCTATCCGAACAGCCGATCGGTTCCCTGAGGGCTACTCGGGCATGGGATTCAAGGTCAGGAGGGCAGTGGTCCCTTTGCCGACTTCCGAGGTGAATGTCAGTTGCCCGCCATGATCCTGAGCGATTCTGGCCGCGATGGCAAGACCCAAACCCGTTCCACCTTTGGATCGCTTGGTCGTATAAAACGGATCGAGGACTCTGCGCAGGGTTTTGTCCTCCATGCCGCAGCCCTCATCTTTGACCTCGATAATGACCCGATGGTTGAGGGCATCGACTCCGGAGCTGACCGACACGGATTTGTCCTTGGCTTCCAGGGATTCGAGGGCATTCTGAATAAGATTGATGAGAACCTGCTCCAGTTTCTGAGAGCTTCCACGAATCCGGGGCAACGATTCGGCGAGGTTCGCAGAGAATCGATTGGTCTGATTTTCTATCGGGTTGGCAAGCAAAGTAATCGCATTTTGGATAACCTCATTGATGTCGACGATCTGATTCATGTCCGACGGGTCAGGTCGGGCATAGTCTTTCAAACTATTGACAATACGCTGAATGCGTCTGGCGCCCTCATCCACGCCATCCAGCAGTTGATCCACCCTGTCTTTCAACAGAGAATACTTGAATCGTCCGACACGAAACTCACCGTTCTGCCGGTAGTAACTGTCCAAGATCGGCCGAGTACCGTGCCAGGTTTCCCGCAGAAGAGGCGTATTCAACGCAATGAAGTGTGTGGGATTGTTGATTTCATGGGCAACACCGGAAACCAGGGTGCCGAGGGTAATCATTTTTTCGGCTTGTGCCAGTTCCTCGATTTTCATCAGCTCGGATTCTTGATACTTCCTGCGCCGAGTTATGTCTCGATTGCTGGCTCGAATCCCGAGAGCATCGCCTCGGTTCCCATAGACTCTCTGGCAAACATGGCCGATCCAGTGTTCCTCACCCTTGCGATTGATGATACGAAACTCGATCGAAGAGGGATATTCCTCTACATGCTCCTCTTTCAAATGCTCGACGAAAAGTTCGTGATCTTCCGGATGAATGATATTCTCCAGCAATCCCGGATCGCGAAGGAACTCCTCCGCGGTGTAGCCGGTAATGCGCCGGCAGGAAGGAGAGACATATTTGAAGTGCCCGTCGGTGCCCAGCCAGTACTCCCAATCGTAGGTGAACTCAGCCATGACCCGGAACCGCTCCGCATTGCGCTGCAATGCTCGATCCGAACCCATTCGCTCGAAATAGAGAAAGACGGCCGTGATTACGATGAAAGCGAATCCCTTGTATCCTTCCATGCTCACTAGAAGCTCGGGATTCTCGATCAGGCGGGCAATCAGGTAATCGGTGACGAGTACCCACAGCGCAGCCAGGAAAACGTAGATCAGAACGACTTGAATATGCTTCGGGAGAGATCGGGTCTTCATTTCGGGAACCTTCTTCTAGTGTAGAGCTGAGATAATTGTAGTAAATTTTGCGTGCCGCCTCCAGCCGAAGCGCGCAAGGAGTGTACCATGTTGTTACAATGTGACAAACAGCGAGGAGATCCTTCGCGAGTATTACGGGCTGCGGATACGGATTCAAATGGCATATTTTTTGTATGTCCTTTGGAGGGGATTAACAAAACGAAGGATTCTTATCAATTCCCAAATGGCTAGGATCCTGATTGCTCACAGAGAGAAATGCATCCGGCAAACACTCGCGCTCCTTCTGGAAAATCAGGGATATACAACGGAACAGGTGGAGGAAGGACGGGCTGCCCTTCTGAGAATTCTCGAGTTGAAGAACTCGGCCCATCCCTTCGATCTGCTGGTCGTGGATGTGGACATAGATTACCTGCGGATCAAACGACTTCTGCAGGAACTGGTTCATCGGGGGGTGCCCCTCCCCACCATCATCATTACCGGTCTGTTTTCCGGCGAAACCTTTGAAGAGATTCGCGCTCAGATGCCCATAGAGGTTTTGAATACACCGTTCGAAGACCGGCAAATCGAGAGAAGTATCTCCGGCCTGCTGTCTAGAGGGTAAGCCATATTGATGATCTAACGGAAGGGAACAAACCCAACCGGAGAATCCCCGAGCAGCTGTCCGGCTTCCCGGCGCGGTCTCTTGAAGACCCCGATGCGGGCGTAATACTATGAACCATAGCCGGGCTCCTCTGGGTCAAGCGGCCCATGGTCCGGTTTATGGCAAGGATGCGGAGTTTTGCATATGATCGAGCAGAGGAAAGT
>JAFGQJ010000196.1 GCA_016935715.1 Spirochaetales bacterium | reverse complement strand
ATGACGATGTCGGAGTGGAAATTCCCGCCGGAGGGCGGGCACATGGAGAAACCTTCGAAGATCTACTACCAGACCATGACGAAGAAGGACGTGGAGGAACGCCTCGAGGTCAACGACGTCCTGATCATCCCCCTGGGCTCCACGGAGAACCACGGGGACGGCCAGCCCTACGGCGAGGACACCTTCATCGTGACCCGCATGGCCGAGATGATCGCCCGGAAAACCGGCTGCACCGTTTCGGAGCCGGTCTGGTTCGCCTCGCATCCGTTTTCCCATCTCGGGCAGAAGGGAACGGTGCCGATCCCGGATGAGGTGAACTCCGCCTACATCCGGGCGCTCATCTGCGGATTCTGGAACACCGGTTTCCGCAAGCAGATCTACATCGGCAGCCACGGCCAGGAGTACATCATTCCGTCGGCCATCCAGGAGTGGGGCAAGAAATACCAGGTTCCGGCGGTGATCATCTTCCTGGATGTGACCAAGATCATGGGCGACGCCTTGAAGGACAAAGCCCACGGCGGGCCTTTCGAGACACCCTTCCGCCACGGGGACGAGGCGGAAAACTCGCTCTGCCTGGCGCTGTTCCCCGAGTTCGTGCAGATGGAGAACGTGGTCGACACCAAGACCTGGGGATTTTTGCCCGAAGGACACATCGACAAGGGAGGGGATATCTATTTCCTCCCGATCCCCGGCCAGAGCCACATCGGAGGAGGAGGGGTGGAGTTCGCCCTCTACCCCGAGGGGGTGCTCGGCAAGCCGTCCCTGGCCAAGGCGGAAAAGGCCTACCAGGCCATAGAAAATTTCCTGAATTACGCCGTCCGGCTCCACAATGATATTCTGGAAAAGTTCCCTCCGGGAGTGCTGCCGGAGGCCAGGTACATGACCCAGAGGGATGCAGAGGAGATAGACAAGCTGCTGAAAGGGCCATCGGATGGAGGCAAGCACATCTACACCCTGGGCTGGCCGCCGTAAGGGGCAGGCCCGTTTCGTGAAAACGAGGAGGAACCCATTGAAAGCGATAATCAAGACCGACGAGAAGCCCGGATCATTTGCGGTCAGGGAGGTGCCGGTGCCCAAGCCGAATCCGGGGGAGGTCCTTGTTCAGATCAAGGCGACCGGACTCTGCTATACGGACATGTCGATTCTGGAGGGAACGTACAAGGGACGAAAACCCGTGCCCATACCGATGATCATGGGCCACGAGGCAGCGGGCCTCATCGCCGAAGTGGGAGGGCAGGTGGACACGCTGGAGGTCGGGCAGCGGGTAGGCTTCGAGGCGCTGGGCGGCTGCGGCAAGTGCTACAACTGCAGAACGGGCAACAAGAACATGTGCACCGATTGGAACCACATCGGCATCACCTATGACGGCACCTTCGCCGAATATATGGTGATTTCCGCGGACCTGGTTCATGCATTGCCGGACAACGTGCAGTTCGCCGATGCCGCCCTGCTGGAACCGCTGAGCCTGGTGGTGCGATCCATCGAGCACGTACAGCCGGGGATCGGCGAAAGCGCCGTTATCGTGGGACCCGGGACGGTGGGCCTGCTGCATCTGCAGGCCCTCGCTGCCGCCGGCGCTTCCAGGCTGATCGTGGTGGGGCTGGATGTCGACAAGATCAGGTTCGGGATCGCGGAAAAACTGGGGGCGACCGATATCGTAAACGCGAGCACGCAGGATCCGGTCGAGGCCGTGCGGGACATCACCGCCGGTCGAGGCGCGGATATCGTGATCGAGACGGCAAGCTCCCCCAGGGTCTGGGACTTTCTCCTCGACATGGCCGCAGCCCGGGGACGCATCTCCTGTTTCGGGCTCTATCCCGAATCGAATTTCAAGCCCCTCGTCCTGATCCGCAGCGGAGTAACGCTCTACGGCGACGTGGCGTTTCTGCAGAGACACTTCATCCGCTCGATTCAGTGGCTTGCCTCCGGCAAGGTGTCGGGACAGGCTCTGGTGACCAAGAGGTTCACTTTGGAGCAGGCCCCCGAGGCTTTCGAAGCGTTCAAGCACAAGGAAACGGTGAAATGCCTCTTCGAGCCTTGATGCCGGGCATGGGGATGCACGGCCGGTGCAGGCGGCACGAGCTTCGAGCATGAACCCCCCCTTTGACGCGGACAGGCTTCTCGCCCTGATGGAGGAGGCGGAGGTGGAGCTGCTTCTGGCCTCCACCCGCCACAACGTCCGCTATCTCACCGGCGGCTACTACTATCCTCTCTACATGTGGGATGCTCACGGCAGAAGAACGCAGTACCTCTCCTTCCTGGCAGTGCCCCGCGGCGGGCTGGGGGACTCCTTTTTCGTGGGACGGCCCGGCGAGAGGGAGGTGATGCAGGAAGCGGAGGTGTGGCCGGGGCAGTGCTACGAGAGCGACGGAATAGGCAGCCTGTACACCGCAGCCAGGACGGTCGAGCTTCTGGAGCAGAAGGATCTGGATGCCGTGCGCATCGCAGTGGAGCTTCCCTCCCTCCCGGCGGATGTCTTCACAGTGCTGCGCGACCGGCTTCCCCATGCGCAGTTCGTCGATGCGGTGCCCATGATGGACGGGCTTCGAGCCGTGAAGAGGCCCGACGAGATACGCAGGATCCGGGAGGGAGCGGAAAAGAATCAGGAAGCTCTGGCCGCGGTCCTGACGTCGGGCAGGGCCGGGGCCACGACCGTGGAGATCCGTGACCGGGTCGCCAGGGAGTTTGGCAGGAGAGGGCTTCATTTCCTCTACGCTCTGGTATGCGCGGGACCGAATTTCTTCAGAGCGCCGTCGGAAAAGAGGACCTGGAGGCCGGACCATCCGCTTCACATCGATGCCGGAGGGATGCTCGACGGCTACATCGCGGAGCTGTGCCGGATGGGCTTCCTGGGCAAGCCCTCGGGTCTGGCCGACAGGCTGCTGCAGGGCTGCCGGGATCTGGAGGAGGCGGTCCTCGATACGCTGCGGCCGGGGGTGGAGGCCGGCACCGTCCAGAGAACGGCGGATGCGTTTCTCGCCGGATACCCCCTGGGCGAATACGGTAAATTCATCGCCCATGGAATCGGCCTGGTGCATCACGAGGACCCGGTGGTCGACGAGCACTCCAGGGATCCGCTGCAGGAAGGAATGGTGCTGTCCATCGAGATGGAGTTCCGGCACACCGACGTAGGCCACGTGAAGATAGAAGAGATGGTCGTGATAACCCGGGACGGGAGCGAGCTGCTCGCCGCGGGGGGCGGCGACTGGTTTCTCTCCATGCCCTGAACCGGGCTCGACGGACCCGCGGCAGGCGGGATTTCCGGCTATCGCGGGCGGATGAGACGCAATTGAAGACGATCAGCATCTCCCTTTATGCAATGCTTCGAAAACAGAGACCCGATCTGGCCGGCGCGGGACGGATAGCGACGGGGGCGGCCACCGTGCGGCAGCTGCTCGAACAGATGCGCATCGCGGGGGCCGAGGAGGTGATCGTTTTCGTCAACGGGAAGAGAGCCGCCCCGGATGCCGAGCTTCGGGATGGAGACAGGGTCGGCGTGTTTCCGATCCTGGGGGGCGGATAGGAAATTCCTTCGGCCCGGGGTCTATGAAAAACGTCGATTCCATGCCATCCTGAGCTCAGCGGCGGGACAAGATCTGTGAGCAAGCACATCGCGGTTATCCACGGGCCGAACCTCAACATGCTGGGCAAAAGGGAAGTCGGGATCTACGGCGGCAGGACGCTGGATGACATCAACAGCGCAGTCGAGTCGGAAGCCGGCAGGCTCGGCGTGAGCGTGGAGTTCTACCAGTCGAACAGCGAAGGGGAGCTGGTCACCTTCATCCAGCAGTGCCGGGGACGGGTGGACGGCATACTGCTGAACGCGGGGGCCTACACGCATTACTCCGTTGCTCTTCGCGATGCCATTGCCACAGCCCAGGTACCCACGGTGGAAGCTCACATCTCGAACATCTACAAGAGGGAAGCCTTCCGGCACATCTCCGTGATAGCACCGGTATGTATGGGTCAGATTTGCGGCCTCGGCGCCTTCAGCTACATTGCGGGCTTGAGGGCGCTGATAGAGGACAGGCTGGACCCCTGGCTGGTCTGAGGGTGCACGGGCAAGGAGAAGATAGTGAAGAAAAGAAGCTTTCTCGTCATATCAGGGCCAAACCTGAATCTGCTGGGGACGCGCAAGACCTCGATCTACGGGGAAGGGTCGCTTCAGGATATCCATCGCGGTCTGCAGCAGCGCGCCGAGCAGCTGAACGTGAGCGTGGAATGCAGGCAGTTCAACAGCGAGGGGGCGATCGTCGACTGCCTGCAGGAGGCGCCGGGACGCTTCGACGGAATCATCATCAACGCAGGCGCTCTGGCCCACTACAGCTACACGCTGCGCAGTGCCATAGGCTCCACGTTGCTTCCATGCGTGGAGGTGTTCATCTCCAACGTGTACGCCCGGGAGGAGGAGTTCCGCCACAAGTCGGTGATCGCCCCCGTGTGCGTCGGGGTGATTTCCGGTTTCGGCAAAAAGAGCTATCTCCTGGCCCTCGATGCCCTGGTCAACCTGACCGAGGTATAGGCGGTGATGCGGCGCATGGGCGTTCGGTGGGGCAGGATGGTTACGGATCTGTCGCAGGTGGAGCAGGCCGCCTCCGCCGGGTTCGACTTCGTGCATCCGGTGAATGACCTGGTCACGAGTCTGGCGGAAGCGCACTTCCAGCAGCAGAAACGACGCATCCGCGACGGCGCTCCGCCCTTCGAGGTCTGCGGGGTTCCGCTTCCCGCGGATGTGCGGGTGACCCAGAAAGGATTCAACATCTACGTCTGGACGGAGCACCTGAACAGCGCGGTGTCCAGAATGGCGGAGCTGGGCTGCAGGAAGCTGGTCTGGAGCGACGGCAGGGCCCGGGTGCTTCCCGTGGAAGGCGCCACCGCCGGAAACAGGGACCAGGTGCTGCAGTTCCTGTACCTGCTCTGCGCGGCGGCGGCGCAGTTCGACATGACGGTACTGGTCGAACCGCTCGGCCCCAGGCGGACCAATTTCCTGAACACGATGAAGGAGACGGGGGATTTCCTCAGCCAGGTCAGGGTGGAAAACCTTTCGGGGGTGATCAGCCTCCGGGAGCTCGCTCCGATCGGCCTTTCCCCGTCGGAGCTGCGCGCCTTTCGGCCTCTGATCGGCCACGTGCAGATGGACAATCCCCGCTGCTACGAAGGAGCGCGGATTTGCCCGCGTCCGGGCGACGGTTACGATTATCTGCCCTTCGTGCAGGCGTTGAAGGATATGGGGTATTCGCAGGAGATCAGCCTGCCGAGCGACGCCGATGCCGGCGGGTTGGAGTACTGCCGGGGGATGTGGGAGCAATGAGCTCCCTTCGAATATTTTTTTTCAGTATTCGCTATTCGTGTTCTTTTTTTTTCGTTTCCACGGGTTTATGATTGGGCGTCGGCTCGTCGAGCCGTGCAGAACCAATTTCCAAAAGGAGGACCGACAATGTCTGTCCTGAGAAAGTTCGTGGTAATCGCCCTGCTGTTGTGCGTGCCGCTGTTCGGCATCTCGGCCCAGGCCGCGCTCAACGCCTATTCGATCTGGCCGGAGAACTGGGCGCGCCCGATGTTCGAGGAATTCACCAAAGCCACGGGCATAAAGGTGAACTTCGTGCGCTTTTCCTCGGGCGAGGCTCTGGCCCGGGTGATCGCGGAAAAGAACAATCCCCGGGTCGATGTCCTGTTCGGTGGACCCGTGGAAACCTTCAGTGCCGGCGTGAAAGAAGGTATCTTCGAGCCCTACAAACCAGGAGCGTTCAACGAGGTGGCCGATCGATTCAAGGACCCCAACGGCTACTGGATCGGCATCGCCGACGATCCCCTGGTGTTCATGAGCAACGAGGAGTTCCTGGCCGAGCACAACCTGAAGCCCCCCGCTTCCTGGTATGACCTGCTCGACCCGGCTTACAAGGGCATGATCCAGATGGCCGATGCCCGGACCTCGGGGACCGCGGTGACCCGCATCTTCTCCGTCATCGAGGTATTCGACCGCAACGAGGACAAGGCCTTCGACTACCTGAAGAGACTGCGCCGGAATGTCCAGGTGTATACCAAGAGCGGGGGAGGGGGAACGATCCCCGTAGGTCTCGGCCAGGCGGGCGCCGGAATCTTCTTCATCGTGGATGCCCTGAAGACACAGCAGGAAGGCTACAAAGTGGCGGTGTCCTTCCCCAAAGAAGGGATCGGCACGGCCGTGGAGGCGATCGCTCTGATCAAGGGCGCCAGGAATCCCGATCTGGGTAAAAAGCTGATCGACTGGGCTACGAGTCCCGACATGCAGGAGCTCTATGCCAAGTACAAGATCAACTTCGTGCCGGCTCACCCGGAGGTAGACGTCGAACCGGGTCTGGCGGCGGTGCTGAAAGAGGCCAACCTCTTTCCGATCGACAGCGACTTCGCCGGAGCGAACCGCAAGCGCGTTGTCGATCGCTGGATCCAAGAGGTGCTGCCTTAGGCGCACACCGACATTGCGTCTCCAGGGCAAGCCGGCAAACAGGGAGAGAACGTGCCGATAAACGCAGCTCCGACCAGGTTTCGAGAAGGGATCAGGCAGCTCAAGAAGGACCCGGCGCTGCTGGTCAGTGTCATAGCGATCTGGGTTTTGCTGGTCCTGTTCATTCTTTTCCCTCTGGCGAGGATGCTGCTGTTGGCCTTTGTCGAGGACGGGCAATACTCCTTTGCCGGCGCCCTGGAGATCATCGCAGGCCGTAGCCAGCTGCTGGCGCTGAGGAACAGCATCCTGCTGGGTACCCTGGTGGGCATCTGCGGTACCGCGCTCGGTTTTTTCTTCGCCTTCACGGCCGTGCGTGCGAACCTGCCCCGTTTTTGGGTTCGTCTCCTGGACGCTTCGATCATCCTGCCGCTGATCTCGCCGCCCTTCACGACGGCGATCGCCATGATTTTCTCCTTCGGGCCCCGGGGGCTCATCACCCATGAGCTCCTGGGAATCAGGCAGTTCAACGTCTACGGCCTCCATTCCACCTTGTTTGCGGAAACCATCACGTTCTTTCCCATCGCCTACCTGACCTTGAAGTCGATACTGGCCGGCATCGATCCGAATGTGGAAGACATGGCTTTCAGCCTGGGCAGCTCCCGTATGCGCGTGTTCCGCAGCGTGACCGTGCCCCTGACCGTACCGGGGCTTGCCAACTCCTTCCTGCTGCTCTTCGCGGCCTCACTGGCGGACTTCGCCACGCCCCTTATCCTGGCGGGCAACAGCTTCCCCGTGCTGCCGACGGAGGCATACCTGCAAATCACCGGGCTGTTCGACCTGAAGGGGGGGGCCGTGCTGTCCTTCGTGTTGCTCGTGCCTGCTCTGGCCGTGTTCCTGCTGCAACGCTACTGGGTGGCCCGCAAGTACTACGTAACCATAACCGGCAGGGCGGGTGCTCAAACCATGATCAAGAGCGTAAGTGCAGGACTGAGACCGGTTCTTCTCTGCATCTGCCTGCTCGTTTCGGTGTTGATTATCTACTTCTACGTCCTGCTGTTCTACGCATCGATCGTACAGGCCTTCGGCGCGAATCACGAGCTCACCTGGAGGCACTACCGGATCGTGTTCACCGAGGGGCTGGAGGCGATCAAGGACACCCTGATCATCGCCTCCTCCGGGATGGTCATCGGCGGGGTCTACGGGGTGGTCATAGGCTACCTGGTCGGGAAGAAGCGCTTCCCCTCCCGCAAAGCAATGGAGATGGTGTCTCTGCTCAGCTACTCGCTGCCCGGCACCATCGTGGGAATCGCATACCTGATCAGCTTCAACGATCGTCCGTTCATGATCGCCGGTACGGCTCTGATCATCATTGCCTGCTACGTAATGCGCTACGGCGCCACGGGCATCCGGACCACCGTGGCCTTACTCCAGCAGATCGATCCGGGCATCGAGGAGGCGTCCCTGAGCCTGGGTGCAGGCTCGGTGACCACCTTCAGGCGCGTCACCATCCCCCTCGTGCTGCCGGCGCTGTTTACCGGATTGGGCGTGGTGTTCATCCGCTCGATGACCGCCATCAGCGCGACGATATTTCTCGTCTCCATCGACTGGCTGCTCATCACGGTCCGCATCCTGGAAAAAATGACGGAGTTGGAGCTCGGGGCTGCGGCGGCCTTCTCGATGCTGGTCGTGGGGATCGTCCTGGTCGTGACCACGGCGATCAGCATGATCCTGAATCTGCTGCGGCAGCCCGGCGCCCCGAAGATGGCCAGCGCGCTTGGAGGTTGAAATGGAGGCGGTGGGAATTCGGCTGAGCAGTATCACCAAGACCTTTTTGCATCGGGTCAAGGGCAGGATCACTGCGGTGGACGACGTGAGCCTGGCGGTCGAGCCGGGAGAGCTCCTCACGATCCTGGGTCCCTCCGGCTGCGGGAAGACCACGACGCTGCGGATCATAGCCGGCTTCGAGCAGCCCGACGCGGGCCGGGTCGGCATCGCGGGCAGAGACGTCACCGATCTCATGGCCAACAGGCGCGACATTGGCTTCGTATTTCAGAACTACGCCCTTTTCCCCCACCTGTCCATCTTCGAGAATGTCGCCTACGGCTTGAAAGTTCATGGCCGGGGAAAGAAGGAGATCGAGAAGGCGGTAGGCGAGGTTCTCGAGCTGGTCGGCCTTTCCGGCTATGAGCACCAGTTCCCCCACCAGATTTCAGGCGGCGAGCAGCAGCGGGTCGCCCTGGCACGGGCGATCGTGATCAAGCCCAAGGTTCTGCTGTTCGACGAACCCCTCTCCAATCTCGACGCCAAGCTTCGGGTGCACACGCGCGGTGAGATCCGCAGTCTGCAGAGCCGTCTGAAGATCACCTCGGTGTATGTCACCCACGACCAGGAGGAGGCCATGGCGATCTCGGATCGTATCGTGGTCATGGACCACGGGGCGATTGCACAGATCGGCACGGCGGAAGATCTCTATTTTTCACCCCGGAGCGAGTTCGTGGCCCGCTTCATCGGCAAGGTGAATACCGTACCTGCGCGGGCAGGGCGGTCGCGGGAGAAAGAGATCGAGCTGGAGATCTTCGGTCACACCTATGCAGCCCCGGCACCGGATCACGAGGTAGGCAGAGACGAGGATGTGCGGGCTTTCATCCGACCGGAGTTCCTGGAGCTTTCATCCGAGCCTGCTGACGGGCATTTCGACGCGGTGATCACCGAGCGCACGTTCCTGGGGGAAAAGGTGGAGTACGGCCTGGAGGTCGGCGATACCTCCCTGACCGTGGTTGCGCACCCTCAATCCGGCGGCGGCGTTCTGTCGTTGAAACAGCGGGTGGGCGTGCGTCTGCACGGCGAAAACATCAGACTCCTGCAGGAAGGGGACGGAGCATGAAGCGGACGGTCATCCTGTTGCTGCTTGCCGCAGCCGTTCTTTGCTCGGGCAAGGTCCGGCTGGCGGCTCAGGGCGCCGAGCATCACGGCGCTGACTCGACATTCCAGGTCGAAGGTCTGGTTTTCATGTGGGCGATCCTGAGGGCAGCGGATGAGCCGTCCACCCAGGTCGTCCTGGATATCGTCAAGACCTCTCCGGCGGCCGAGCGTTTTCGCCTCTACAGCGTGCAGGCTGTGGACCCCTTCACCGGGGAAAGCCGCACGGAGGTGGAAGCGGCCCGTCTGGAGGAGAAGAACCGGGTGCTGCGCCCCCGGCCCGAATTCCAGATATTCTCGAACCGGAGGATACTGCTGTTCACCGACGAGCGCAGCGTCTCCCTGGACCTTCCGGAGCTGACCGTTTTCTACCAGGGTGTGCCCGACACCTCTCCGGAGTTTTCCGACATCGATAATCTCGAGGCGTATTTCCAACAGGTGCTCCAGCGCATCCGGTGACGGAGCCTTGACTCTCGACCCTGCCGGAAGATAAGCTTGTCATCCGATACCCGGTCGACCGGACGGTTGACGGCGGCAATCACGAAAATCGGTCTTCGATCCGTTCGCAAGGAGGAGCCCCAGTGGATGTGAGCCAGAAAGTCCTGAGTCCTGAAGACCTGAGCAAGCTGGAGCAGCTCGGCAATCCGACGGTCCTCGAGATAACCGAGAGGTACCTCGAGCTCCTCAAACCCCGCAAGGTCACGGTGATCACCGACGACCCCGCCGACATCCGCTATGTCCGCCGGCTGGCCATCGAAAACGGAGAAGAACGGAAGCTGGCCATGGAGGGCCACACGATACACTACGACAGCTACCACGATCAGGCCAGGGACAAGCAGAACACCCGGGTTCTGGTAACGCCGGGGATGAAGATGAGCAGGGTCATCAACACCATCCCCCGCGAGCAGGGTCTGGAGGAGGTGCTCGAGATCATGGACGGCGTCATGGCCGGCAGAGAGGCCCTGGTGCGTTTCTTCTCCCTCGGTCCGCTGGATTCCCGCTTCGCGATCCCCGCTTTCCAGATCACCGACTCCGCCTACGTCGCCCACAGCGAGGACATCCTCTACCGGACCGGTTACGAACAGTTCAAAAAGCTGAAAGGCTCGCCGGATTTTTTTACCTTCATTCACTCAGCCGGGCAGCTGGATGAGCGCAACAACACCAGGAACATCGACAAGCGCAGGATATACATCGACGTCGTGGGCAATCAGGTGCTGACGGTCAACAACCAGTACGCCGGCAACAGCCTGGGACTGAAGAAACTGGCCCTCAGGCTGGCCATTTACAGGGCCAATCACGAGGACTGGCTGGCCGAGCACATGTTCCTGATGGCGGCCAGACCGGAAGGCAAGAACCGGCTCACCTACTTCTGCGGGGCCTTCCCGAGTGCCTGCGGCAAAACCTCCACTGCCATGATTCCAGGGCAGCTGATTCTGGGTGACGACATCGCCTATATTCGCTCCGGTCCCGGCGGGCGCGCCTACGGTGTGAACATCGAACAGGGAATCTTCGGGATCATCATGGACGTCAATCCCGTGGACGACCCGGTGATCTACGAGGCTCTGACCACTCCGCGGGAGCTGATCTTCTCCAATGTGCTCATTCACGAGGATCGGGCCTACTGGCTGGGAATGGGAGGGGATCTTCCGCAGGAAGGGGCCAACCATTTCAGCGACTGCTGGGAAGCGGGCCAGAAGGATGAGACCGGCAACCTCGTCGACCCCTGCCACAAGAACGCACGCTACACGATACGCATCTCCGAGCTGGAGAATGCGGATCCCAGGCTCCACGATCCGGAGGGGGTTCCCATCGAGGGAGTGATCTACGGCGGCCGGGATTCCGACACCTCGGTGCCCGTTTACCAGAGCCTGGACTGGGTCCACGGGGTTGCGATAGGCGCGACCCTGGAATCGGAGACCACTTTCGCCACCCTCGGCAAGGGTGGAGTGCGCGCCTTCAGCCCGATGGCGAACATGGATTTCCTGGTCGTTCCCCTCGGCCGCTACATCAAGAATCACATCGACTTCGGCGCAAGATTGAAGAGGACGCCTCTCGTGTTCGCGACCAACTATTTCCTGAAGTCTGAGGGCCGGTTCCTCAACGAGAAGGTCGACAAGAAGGTGTGGCTGATGTGGATGGAGGGAAGAATCCACGGAGAGTACGGAACCGTAGAGACCCCGATCGGCTATATCCCGGAATACGAGGATCTGAGGTCCCTGTTTCGCCGGATCTTCGACCGCGAGTACTCGCCGGGGGACTACGAAGCGCAGTTCGCGATCCGGATAGACAAGTTCATCGAAAAGATAGAACGGATGGAGCAGATCTACGCGGAGGAACAGGACGTGCCGGAGGAGTTCAGCGGCTGTCTGAAGACCCTGAAGCAGCGCCTGTCCGAGGCGAGGCGGAGATACGGCTCCGGGGTGGTCTCTCCGGCCGCGTTCGCCGGCTAACCCTCCTCCGGCCCTGCGTAGCGGTTGATTTCCAGCTCCCGGATCTTTTTGAGCAGGTCCGCGGCCCGGTCGCAGCTGCCCATGGCCCGGCTCCAGGCGTCGCGCAGGGAGCTGTTTTCCCGTCCTCCGATCTTGCCGAGGTTCACCAGCGTGTCGTAGCGGTCTCCCGGCTGACCTTTGAGGATTCCGTACAGCAGGGATTTGAGGCTCTCTACCTGCTCGATGAAGGCGTCCAGCAGAGTCCTGGCCTGGCCGTCCGCCCGGGCAAGGATATCCGAGATCCGTTTCTGCCGGAGTCGCGACCCGAGTGGCTGGGCTTTGACTTTCTGGATTTCCCCCCGCAGCTCCCCCTGAGGTCCCAGGATGGATTCGAAATCCTCGATTCTTGCATCCACCTGCTCGAGAAACAGGAAGGCGTCGGTATAGGCATGCCGGTTTTCCTCTTTGTAAAACTCGGCATTCAGGTGGATCAGCTTCAATGAGCGGGAAAGCGGCGCGAAGATGCTCTTGAGGAAGCCCCGCACGACCGAAAGGGAAAACTCGTGCCGAACCGGGGTGTTCGGCCCGAACTTGTCCCGACGGTAGTTGATCATCCGGGGCAGGGATTCCAGGGCCAGGAAATCGAGAGCCTCCGACAGCAGGGCATCGTGTCTTCGGGAATGATAGAATTCGAGATAGCGGTGGTGCACCCACTGGCGCCAGAAGTCTCTGTAGAAGGTGAACCAATCGGCGGAGGGTGAGAGGGGTGAGGCACGGTATTGCGGATCCCTGTAGATCAGCCGCATGAAACCAGGCAGAGGCACCCGTTCGTGGAAGCGGCGGATGCCTGCCAGAGCCGAGTGGGTCATCCCCATGTCGTCGGCCAGTTGACGTTCCAGGTCGAACTCCGGTTCCTCCAGGTGCTCCTGGTGGAGAAACAGGAAAAGGTCGTAGAGGGCGCGGGCCGAGGGAGGGGTGTGCAGGGCTTCCAGGCACCGGGCAAGCTCGTTCAGCGGTTTCTTCAGATCCGGGAACGTCGCCACGGTTTCCTCCTCTCCCCGAAAGGCGGACAGCAGATCCTCGAAGGGGTGGCGGCTGAGGCCGTACAGCGCGAACAGCGCCCCGGCGTCCCGGCCGACTTCCCGCCTGCCTGCCTCCGGGATCGCATCAGTCAGCTCGTGAAACCGCTGGATCATCAGGGCCCTGACCTGCCTCTCGTCGCTGAAACGGCCGTTCTCCCAGATGGTCCGCGGGTCGGTTTCCTCTTCCAGTCGTTCCCGGAAATCCCTCAGCTCATGGCGCGCCAGAAAAGCGAAAAACTCCCGCCTGCGGCGACCCAGGACTTCCCGGAGGGAGGGGAACAGAGCCCTGGCCTGCGCCCTGAGCAGCAGCAGCTCCTCGCGCATCCCTTCCAGAAATTCCCCCGCGGCGACGTCGATCAGGGCGGGATTTTCGCGCTCGATCGCGACGGCCAGGCGCTTCAGATACCGTTCCTCGAGCAGGGTGACCCGGTCCTTTCCGGAAAGCAGGGATCTGAAAAACAGGACGATACGCCCCAGCAGGCTCATACCGGCCAGCTGCTCCCCCGCTACGAAGACGGATTCGGCGGTCTCCGTTTCCGGCTGCAGCGTGTCGGTGTACACCGGTACGGAGCTCTGGATGCGAACCAGGAGCGCCCTGCGTTCCTGGGCATCGATCTCGCGCACCAATTGATCAAAAATCGCCGGATTGCCCATAATCGTTCGTTTTATTCTAGTGCCACGGGGCGGCCGGGTCAATCGGTGCGGACGGCTCGTGTCACACGCTCCCGCGGATTCGACTCCTACAGCCTGCTTTTGCTATTATTATCAAAGGTTGGCACTTGAAGGACTACCGGTATGTGAGGGTTACTACCTAAAATCCCGGTGAAGTTATAACTATGTTTGTCGGGGCGGCTCGATGTTGAATGCTTGGAAGAGGTCGCGCTGGCGTTTTGAAACCTCAGTGATCACCGTTTTCTTTTCTCCAAGATGAATCAGTTTGATCTTTTTCAATTCGTACATCAATTCTTGAACCGATAAAACCTTGTTGATGCCCTCGCGCCGCATGACATTGCTGATCCAAGCATATAGAATGAGCGCTACAAAATCCAAAAACAGTCTGCCTTCAAAGGTTTCCTGGGTATGAATCCGAAGCCGCTTTCGCTCCAACTCATGTTTCATCGCATCGAAGAACTTCTCCACCGCATCCTTTCTGCGGTACAGATGCAAGATCTCTTCGCCATCCATGGTGCGGTTGCTCAGCAGGATCATGGTTCCCATCCGTTCCAACCGGTCGGTAATTCCTTTCTCATTTCGTTTGACGAGGACTTTGTCATCGTGTTCCGTGATCTGGAAAATATTTTTCCATCCTCGCAGGGTTTCAGATAAAAAGGTCTCGATGTCCTGCCTGTGCGCAAACGCCGGCTCCCTCAATTTTTGTTCGATGTCCAGCACCTGGTTCAAGAATCGTTCTCGCTCTTCGGCCCGCAACTTCTCGTTGAGATATAGATAGCAGTGGTAGCGTTTGTCCCCGATCTGTATCCGATCCCGTACACAATATAGAAGTTGTTTGTTCATTCGAAAGGCATTGGAATGCAGCCCCAAATCCCGCTTGTGTTTCTTGATCAGCTCCAGCGCCTTCTTATTGCTGAATGAAAAAGGAATTACAAACCGCATCCTCTCGTTCATGCTCTTCAGGTTGTAGGAGCTCAAGAACCCCCGATCCAGCACAAACAGCGCTTTGGACAGCTCTAACCATTCCAGTACCTCGACCATATTCTGGAGGGTGCGCACATCGGGAATGCTTCCCGGATACACGGTGTAGAACAGAGGAAGCGAGGACGGTTCCCCATACAGTTGTTACTTCGCAAATAATTCCGACGTACGCCTAAACTAATTTCTCACATTAGTCTGGACACTTCTCAATTTTTCTCAAATTATTT
>JAFGQJ010000195.1 GCA_016935715.1 Spirochaetales bacterium | reverse complement strand
GGCTGAAGCCTGCTCTGCCTCGGGCTCGGGGGGGATTTCGACCCTGACGATGTAGCGCCAGGGCTGATCCCTGACCCCGTTCCACACGGCGTATCGGAAGTCGTCGTGGTTGTACAGCTGCCTGTCCTTGAACACGACCAGCCGGGCGATTACGTAGATGTCCTGGGCGTGGGCCTTGTCCAGAAGCTCGTTCAACGCGAAGCGTTTGTTCACCGCACCGATCTGCCTTGGAAACTCGAGGCGGGTGTCGTAGGCGATCCAGCCGAAGTCGTCCTTGCAGTCCACAACGAGCGAGTTCATCCCATTGTCCCTGATGAACTTCAGGTGGTTGTCCAGATCCCGGCCCTGCGCCCGGTAGGAGGAAACGTAGATGCCGTAGCGGTCCGAGGCTTTGCGGATCCGCTCCCGCCGGAAGGGATCCTCGGGCCTGTCCGCCTGTGCAGCGGCCAGCAGGGAGTCCGCCCGGGAATCGGCGCGGTACCAGCCTCGGCCTTCCAGCCGGTAGTGCCAGCGGGCGCTGTGGGTCTGCACGCCGAGCTTCCAGTCGGCATGCGCGGGGATCAGCTCCAGGCGGTAGATCGACTCTCCGGACGCGTCTCCGGGGAAATCCAGACGTGTCCAGCTCCTGCGATCCGGGCTGCCCTCGTACACGCCGTGGCCGAAGCCGCAGGAGAAGAAGATCACCCCTTCTTCGGTGGGGTGATAGCTCAGTCCGGAAATCTCCTCGTAGAAGCCGGCGCCGCGGTAGAGAAATCGGGCGGACAGCGAGGGATCCCGCCAGCTGGCGCCTCGGTCCAGGGTCTCGAAAAAGCCGTTGAAGGAAGTGCCCACCAGCAGCTTGTCCGGGTCCCGTGGTGAGAGGGCCACCGCGGTCAGGTACGAGGTGGAGCGCAGGGGTTTGCCGATCGGGATCTGCCGCCAGCTGCTGCCGTAGTCTTCGGAGAGGTACAGCTGGTCGGCGGTGGTGACCGCCACCCGCCCCTCCTGCAGGGGATCGATGTTCAAAGCGGTCAGATGGCGCACGCGCCTCGAAGCCTCGTCGAAGGGGTAGATCGTGCGGCGGGGGAGGCCTTCGTTGTGCTCCAGCCAGCTGCGCCCTTCGTCGAAGGACACCAGGAATCCCCTCTGCTTGGAGATCCCATAGAGGATCCCCGAAGGCGTTTCGAGGATCTGTTCGATTGTGAATGCGCGGGAGCTGGAGAAACCGGGGTTGAAGGCCGGAAGAGTATCCCGTCCATCGACCTGGGTTTCGGCAAGGAGCTCCTCGGGATCCCGCTCCTGGGCGCCCAGCAGGAAGAGCATGCCGCCGGCGAACAGCAGCAGCATGAGGAACGATCCGAGGAAGAGAAATCCTTTTCTCATGATCTTGAGTCGTGTTATCTTGAATCGCATTTTTGTATCGGCGCTGCCCTGCTTAATCTATACTATTTCACTAGGTGTAGCATGATTGCCCCTTTCTTGCCAAGGCTTCCCCCTCCGTGCTACACTGCACCTCCGTATGGAAAGCTCCCTTCGACGAATCGCAGCCCGGCTGGGGCTGCTCGTTTCCCTGGCATCGATCGTTTTTCTATGCCTCCCGGCCTGTCAGCAGGAGTATTCCTGCTACCTGGTGGGAGGTCTGGAGGAAAACCGGGATCTTCACACCCTTTTCGATCTGCTTGAACAGGAAAAGGAGGTGGGGGAGAACCGCTTCATCATCATCCAGCAGATCACCAACCGACTGCACGGATCCGGGGAACTGGAGAAGCTCATTCTGTTTCTCACCAGCTACGTGGAGAACAACCAGAACGACCCCTACAATGCCTACTATCTGGACATAGTGGCCACGGCCTACCGTGACATGGATGCGCTGCCCATGGCCCAGCACTACTACGAACGGATCCTGATGAACTATCCCGACCTGATGATCTCCGGGACCACCGTTCACTACCAGTGCCTGCAGGAGCTGCTCGGCATGGCAGAGGATCCCCATGCGCACATCGAATATTACAAAGAGCTCATCGCCCGCTTCAGCGAATACATCGATCCCGGAGCGACCTACTTCTACCTGGCCGAAGCCTACGAGCAGGTGGGGGAGTGGGAGCAGGCCATCCGGGCGTACCAGAAATTTCTCAAGTATCCGGAAACCGAAATCCCCGGATTTCCCCGCGCCCACGTCAAGGTCCGGGAGAAGGTGGAGTTCTATTTTTCCGACAAGAAATGGACCGTGGAGAATCTCGATCAGCTGGTTGAGGAGATCAAGCGCTCCATCCAGACCCGCAATGCCCGCCGCCTGCTGAGCTACAAGGCCAAGGTGAACTTTTTCACCGTGTCCTGGACCCAGGCCGACGCCAATGAGGTCATCTCCATGGCTTTCGATATCGGCGCCTTCCTTCAATCTTCCCGGGTTCTGACCGATGATAAACTGGATATCGATTCCAATGCCGGGGAAGCCTTTTTGCGCACCACCCGGTGGTCTTATCGGATCCCCACGTGGTACCTCTACTTCCGAAAAGTGGAGTTTCTGCCGGATCCGGAGATCAACGGAAGATGGGAATGGGCCGGGATCTATTTCGGCGAAAAGCTCTAACTCCTCCCCTGTACGGCATCCTCCTCGGAATCTCCCTCCTCCTCCCGGCGCCGCCTGCGGCACGGGCGGAGTCGGGCGTGGCGGGCCGGCAGCCCCTTCCCCTGCGGGCTGATCACGGGGGCCGAAGGGCGGCCGCCGCGGTGTACGCGGCGGATGAGGCCCCGGCAGTACCGGCAGGAGCCGGGGGTCCGGAGGCGGCTGTCGCCCACGAGCGCGGGCGCCCCGCTTTCCTCGAGCTGGCCGTGCCCGATGACCCGTCCGTGGAGCAGTGGAGGCGCCTCATC
>JAFGQJ010000031.1 GCA_016935715.1 Spirochaetales bacterium | reverse complement strand
GAGGTGGAGCGGCTGCGGATCGTGCAGATCGAAGGGGTGGACGCGGCTGCCTGCGCCGGCATCCACGTGAGCACGACGGGCGAGGTGGGCCTGATCAAGTACGACGGCCTGGAGAAAATACGGGGCCGGCTGCGCCTGCACTGGCTGATCGGCGAGCGCGCCTACAGGGACACCCGGGACAAGGACCGCCTGATCGCCGCCATGAACCGGGAACTGACCTGCGGCACAGAGGACGTCCTGGCCTCGGTTCAGGAGCTGAAGAACAGGCTTCGCGAGCGCGATCAGCGCGTCAGCCAGCTGGAGAGAACGCTGGCCGAACAGCTGGTGCAGAGCCTGCTGGACGGAGCGGAGCGCCGGGGTGAAGCTCGCCTGGTGTGCCGGAGCTTCGCCGCGGAGGATCCCTCTTTCGGGCAGACCGTATTTCAGAAGCTGCTCGATCTCCCGGCGACCGTCGCCTGCATCCTCTGCCGCAGGCAAACGGATTTCCAGTGGTGGATCGGCTGCAGCGCGGATCTGGATATGCCGTGGGACCGGGTCCTTCCACCCCTGTTTCCCCTGATCCGGGGCAAGGGCGGGGGCAGGGGCAGGGCTTGGCAGGGCATCGGCAGAGACCCGGAGGGAGAAGCGCGCTTCCTCGAGGCACTGAGGGAGGCGGTCTGGAACCAGATCTCGGGAGGAACGAATGGCTGAAGGCGACAAGTCGATCCGCGAATGGGCGACCCATCGCAGGGACAACCCGCGTGCATGCGGCATCCTGCTGCACCCCACCTCCCTGCCCGGCCCGTTCGGTATAGGCTCATTGGGGCGGGAGGCCCTGGCCTTCCTCGACTTTCTCCAGGCCGCCGGGCAGTGCGTCTGGCAGGTGCTGCCCCTGGGCCCGACCGGCTACGGGGACTCACCCTACCAGAGCTTCTCCTCTTTCGCGGGCAACCCGATGCTGATCGACCTCGAGCAGCTGGTCGAGCAGGGATTCCTGCTGCCGGAGCATCTCAGGGACGCACCGGAGTTTCCGGCCGGGCACGTCGATTACGGCGCCGTGTTCACCTTCAAGAGGGATCTCCTCAGGACGGCCCACTCACAGTGGACGCGCAGCGCGGATCGGCAATCCCGGGGGGAGTTCGTCGCCTTCTGCGAGCAGGCCGGTGCCTGGCTGGAGGATTTCTCGCTCTTCATGGCCCTGAAGCGCAGCTTCGAGGCGGAAGGCCGGGTCGGCTCCTGGGCCGAGTGGCCGGTGGATCTGGTGCGGCGAAAGCCAAATGCGCTGGAGCGCCGGCGGCGGACCCTGTCCGAAGAGATCGAGCAGCAGAAATTCCAGCAGTTCCTGTTCTTCCGCCAGTGGAGGACCGTGAAAGAGCATGCCGACGAGCGGGGGATCCGCATCATCGGAGATCTGCCGATCTACGTGGCCTACGACAGCGCCGATGCCTGGTCGGACCAGCAGCTTTTCCACTTCGACGAAAAGGGAGCGCCCACCGTGGTGTCCGGGGTGCCCCCGGATTATTTCAGCGACACCGGGCAGCTCTGGGGCAATCCCATCTACAACTGGAAGCGGCACAGGGAAAGCGGCTATCGCTGGTGGATCGAACGGATACGGGCCAATCTCCAGCTGGTGGACATCCTGCGGCTGGACCACTTCCGCGGCTTCGAAGGGTACTGGGAAGTACCGGCAGGGGACCAGACGGCAGAGAACGGCCGCTGGGTGAGGGGGCCGGGGGCGGATTTCTTCCGGGTTCTCAAGCGGGAGCTGGGCGCACTGCCCCTGATCGCCGAGGACCTGGGCGTGATCACCCCACCGGTTCAGAGGCTCCGCGACCGCTTCCGCTTTCCCGGGATGAAGGTTCTCCAATTCGCCTTCGACCAGGACGCGGACAACGAGTATCTGCCCCACAACTATCTGCCCAACTGCGTCGCGTACACCGGCACCCACGACAACAACACGACCCTGGGCTGGTACCAGGGAGAGAGCGACGTGGTTCGTGATCAGGTGCGCCGCTACCTGGGCCGCGACGGTCACGACATGCCCTGGGACCTGATCCGCCTGGCCTTCTCCTCCACGGCGGACACTGTGGTGATCCCCCTTCAGGATGCCATGAAGCTGGGAAGCAACGCCCGAATGAACACTCCCAGCCGCCCGGGCGGCAACTGGCAGTGGCGCTTCACCAAAGACATGATCACGGAGGAGATCATCGGCAGGCTGCGGGAGCTGGCCCGGCTGTACGGCCGCTGCAGCGGCCCGCGGTCGGACGGCCGAACCGAAGGGAGCAGCAGTCAGGGGGGAAACAGGAAATAGCGTTCCGGGATCTCCCAGACCACGACCCTGGCCCCTACATCCTCCAGCACCGGACTGTCCAGCAGCGACTGCATCGGCTGGAAGGGACCCAGCCCGTCCTCGGCGGCGTTCAGAACATCCGCCCGCAGGGCTGTCTTGAGGGCATGCTCGAACCCCCACAGGGGTCCTGCGCTGTAGCTCGTTCCGGTCATCACCACCGGGATGGCCAGCTCGTCGAACAGGCCGGTCTCCGCAGCCTCCCCGGCCGCCGCGCGATTCGGGGTGATCCTGTCCGGCGGCGGACCGAAGCGCTCCAGCCACGGCCCAAGGCGGATGAAGTTGAGCAGATCTCCGCGATGTTCGGTTTCTTGTTCCCTGGCGATTCTGAAGGCGGTGCGCGGAGAGCCGGCCCGCTCGAGCTCCGGGATCACCAGCGCGGACACCGCCTGCGCCGCCCTCTGCGCTCCGTGGGGCGTCCAGTGGGTGTCGGTTCGCAGGAACACCTCTCCCGCGCGGCGGGCATCCTTCAGCGGCTCCAGCAGGTCCGCGACCGCGATTCCCCGGGCGCTCAGCCCCTGCAGGACCGCCGCGTAGCGCTTCCGGGCGCCCTCCGGCGGAACATGGCGCCCCAGATGCTCGGGGTACACCCGGGCCTTGGCCGGGACCAGAACCACCGTCAGCGCCACCCCCCGCGCCTCCAGGGACCGCCGGACCCGGGACACCAGGTCCAGCTGCTCCTCCAGGCGGTGGTACTCGCCGTCCGCAGCCCGGTCCGGAGCCCGGAACTCCTCGGCCGTGAACAGCCAGCCGTTCCGCCCCACCAGAACCCCAGGGGCTCCCTCCCCGAATACCGTGTAGCGGATCAGGTCCCACAGGCCCGCCGCCGGAGCCCGCAGAGGCAGGCTTTCCTCGAAGCGCTCCTCGTAGCGGGAAACCCAGCTGCCGTCCAGCAGCGACAGCCGCCCCGGGCTCCGCCATGCCGAGGGATTGACCGCACTCAAGACGACTCCAGCCGCCAGGACCAGGAGCATGGCCAGGCCGGGAAGCACTGCCCAGAGCTCGGATCGCACTCGACTGCGACGATGATCTGCCATCAGCAGGTCTCCTTCACCGATACGGCTCCTCGCTCAGAACTGAAAATAGAGAAACGGCGAGAAGCTGTCCGCCGACATCTTCAACAGGGCCAGCAGGAACAGCGGCACCACCGCGGCCCGGTTCGAGAGAAAGGATCGAAGGCCGCCGGCTCTCAGGGCAGGGAGCCGCTCGCGCAGCAGCGGTACGGCATAGGTCCCGACGAGCGCGAGACACAGCACGAGCAGGGCCATGGGACTCAGCTGCCAGCGCAGGTCGTCGCTGAGCGCCCATCCTCTCAGCCCGATCATGCCGGCGTACATGGATGCGGCGGAGGAAAGATCGGGGCTGCGAAACAGCACCCAGCCCGCCAGCACGAAGAGCATGGTCTGCAGCACCCGGACGATCCGGGACAGGGCAGCCATCCGGCCAGCGGCGGCTTGGGAGGACCAAAGGCGCTGCAGGCGTGGCCAGAGGCGAGGCAGGCGCTCGGCCACCAGGAGGATCCCGTGCCAGGTGCCCCAGAGCACGAAGGTCCAGGCAGCGCCGTGCCACAGGCCCCCCAGGAGCATGACGGTCATCAGGTTGACCAGGGTGCGGCCCCGGCCGCGGCGGTTGCCTCCAAGGGGGATATACAGGTAATCCCGCAGCCAGGTCGAAAGGCTGATGTGCCACCGCCCCCAGAAATCGGTGATGCTGGCCGACAGATAGGGAGACCTGAAGTTCTCCATGAAGCGGAAGCCCATCATCAGGCCCAGACCGATCGCCATGTCCGAGTATCCGGAGAAGTCGAAATAGATCTGAACGGCGTAAGCCACGGTTCCCAGCCAGGCGTCGGCGGCGGTCGGCGCGCTCAGGGTAAAGGCCGCGTCCGCCACCGAGGCCACCATGTCGGCGACCAGGACCTTCTTGCAGAATCCGACCATGAAGCGCCCCGCCCCCTCGGAGAAGCGGCCGAAGCTGTGCTCCCGGCGGCGCAGCTGCCCGGCGATGTCCTTGTAGCGGATGATCGGGCCGGCGACGAGCTGGGGAAACAGGGAGATGTAGGCGGCCAGGTCCAGGAACGTCCTTGCCTTCGGCGCGTCCTCCCGATACAGATCCACCAGGTAGCTGGTGGCCTGGAACACGTAGAAGGAGATGCCCACCGGCAGGATGATCTCCAGTGCCGTGATCCCGCTCGCGCCGATGCCTCCCAGCAGGGCGTTGAGGCTGTCGATGCCGAAATTGTAGTACTTGAAATACCCGAGCACGCTCAGGTTGCCGGCCACACCGATGGCCAGGGACCGGCGGGCACCCGGCCTTGCGGAAGCCGCCGCGATGCGAAGCCCGAACAGGTAGGTCCAGACGCTGACCCCCGCGATGAGGGCCAGAAAATCGACCCGCCACCAGGCGTAGAACACCCAGCTGCCCGCCAGGATCCAGGCGGATCGAGCCTTGGACGGCAGCAGGTAGTACACCGCCAGGAAAAGGGGGAGAAACAGAAAGACGAAAACGCTGCTGCTGAAGACCATGGAAGAACGTCAGTCCAGAGCCAACAGGGCCTCCGCCCACAGCACCGCGGATCTGCCCTCCTGCTCGAACACGAACACGCTGTAGGAAGACCCCCGCTCGAGACCCGGGTCTCCCAGCGATTCGAGCAGCCCTCCTGCGGCAAACACGGCGAGCCGCACGGGTACCGAATTGACCGAGACGGTCTCGGCCTCCCCCGGAGCGAGGGGTCCGATCACCCGGGTCTTGCCATCCTCCGTGCTCAGGCTGAGCTGCTCCAGGCCGCCGAGATTGTAGAGGACCAGCTGGGAGCGGGCCGGGTCCTCGTGGGCCGGATCCTCGTACACCCGCACTCCCTGCCGTGTCAGGGCTACGGTGTAGTAGCGCTGCGCCCGGGGGATGATCTCGGCGGCCTGGCCGTCACTGCGGATCTGATAGATGTCCGGAGATACCGGACGGTAGGGGGTAACGCCTCCGGGATCCGGCTGCTCGAAGCGGGTGGATCCCAGGACCAGGGCCCTGCCGCTTCCCTGGCCCGGCGCCCGGAACACGCGCACGTACGAGGAATCCTTGGGGGCCCGGGAACCGTACAGCGTCTGGGCGGCGACGGGCAGGCAGAGCACCGCCGCCAGGCTCACGCCCAGAAGCCCGACAATCCATCCGCGACCGGCGGCGCTCACGGGCCGATCTCCTTCACGGCCGGCAGGTTCTGCAGCGCGGGCAGGCTCCGGAGGCGAGCCTTCATCCAGCTCAGCGAGGGGAGGAAACCGGCGGGGCGGGTGTAACGGTGCCGCACTCCCGGGAACACCAGGTAGCGAACCTCGCTGCCCGCCGTTCGCAGCTCCGTCACGAATCGATCCTGGGTCTTCGTGGTGACGATGATGTCCTCGCCTCCCTGCACGACCAGAGCAGGCAGGCCGTGACCGGACAGTCCGCTGTTGTTCTCCTGCAGGGCCCGGGCCAGTGCGGGAAATCGCCGCTCCAGCTGCCCTCCGTGCAGCGCATCGTACATCTCCGGCCGGTACAGCCGGCGCCCGTCGAAGGGGTAGTAGGCCTGGAACTGATCTACGCACATCCGCTCCGCGTCCTCCTCCAGCGTCCGGGCCCACCGATCCAGGATGTACCGGGACGGATCGATGGTCTCACGGCCGTATATGTCGGAATAGTTGTAGAGGATGTACGGGGCGTAGTAAGGTCCTTCGCGAAACAGGACGGCCACGTCGGTGGTGGGGGCGAAACCGATCGCTCCCAGCAGGGGAACCTCGGGTGCATAGTCCCGCTGCAGATCCGCGGCGGCGAAAGCCGCATGTCCCCCCTGGGAGTAACCCGCTGTGAACACCGCCGCTGCCGGCCGGGCCGGCAGATCGTGGCGCTCGAAAAAACGGTAGACCGCCCGGGCGGCATCCAGCAGCACCTGACCCTCGGCCTTCAGGCTGAAATAGCGCTGCGGGCGGCCGGGATCATTGAAGCCCAGGTAGTCGGGAAAGATCGTGATGAACCCCTGAGAGGCATAGGCCAGCATGTTCGCGCGGTAGTAACCCCAGCGGTGCAGCTCCGGCTGCTCCCGGGAAGGCGCACAGGCATCGGCGACACCGGTCGTCCCGGATCCGAACACCAGGACCGGGCTTTCGGTCCGGACAGCGTACACCGGCACGAACAGCCGGGCGTGAATCTCCGCGCTGGAACCGTCGAAGTCCCTGCTGCTGAAGATGAGGCGGTAGACGCTCACCGGCAGACGGCTGGCCGGCTGTTCGAAGCCCTCGAACAGAGGGCGGCTCATCGCATCGATCTGCGCAGGGGTGAACCCCGGTTCCGGGATCGCCTCCAGGAGGCTGCCGGGGGACTGGCCGTAGATCCTGGGCAAGGGGAGCAGCAGGAGAAAGAGGGCAAGAAAGACTGCCGCTGGCACTGCTTTCCCTTCGACCCTTCGAGCGGGACTGGAAAACCTCGAGCTCATCCCGTGTGTGCTGATTCGGCTTGTACGCATCGAAGCGGCTACTCCTCGTCGACGGCGGGACGGTCCAGGCCGAGCCGCGCCACGGCCGGCCGGCCGGATGCTCCGGAAGCGAAGGCCTGGCAATTGGCCGGTGCCGGAGCTCCTGCAACCAGTTGTTCCATCCACTTCAAGGTATCGATGAACCCGACCTGGCGCGTATCATGGCGGCTGTTCGGAAAGTGCAGGTAGAGAACGGGGCTCCCCCTCCGGCACAGCTCGCCCACGAAGCGCTCTTGGGACCGCGCCGACACCACCACATCGTCGCCGCCCTGCAGGATCAGCGCCGGAATCCGGTGCCCGGCCAGACCGGTGCTGTGCCGGCTCAGGATCCTGTGGATGTCGGGGTAGGCCTCGGCCAGCCGACCCGAGCTCAGCGCCTCCGCGAACTCCGGACGAAAGAGCTCCCGGGGGGACCAGGGGTAGTAGGACTGCATCCCCCCCACGCACTGCCTGCTCACGTCCTCGGCCAGGGTCTCAACCCAGCGCTGCTGAAGTATCTTCGCGGGGTCGAAGCGTTCCGCGCCGTACGACTGGGAGAAGCTGTAGACGGCCATCGGCGCCACCACGGGGAACTCCCGGAGCAGGGCCTCCAGATCCGTGGTCGGACCGTATCCGATCACCCCGGCCAGCCGGACGTCCCGGGCGTACAGCCGGCGCAGATCCGCCGCGGCGAAAGCGGCGTGGCCGCCCTGGGAAAACCCCGCTACGAACACGGGAGGCTGCGGTGATCGGCGGGTTGCCCTTCCGGCTTCCTCCTTCTGCCTGAGCTCCAGGAAGCGGTACAGGGCTCTTGCCCCGTCCAGCATCATACGCCCCTCGGCTACGGCGTTGTAGATGGGCTGCAGGCGCTCCGCATCCCCGAAGCCCATGTAGTCCGGCAGCACCCCGACGATCCCCTGTCCTGCGAAGGCGAGAACGTGCGCCCGGTACAGCCCCCATCGGATGCCCGCGATGTGCTCCCGGGAGGGACGGCAGGCGTCCAGCAGCCCCGTGGTGCCCGGCGCAAAGATGTAGGCCGCCCGGATGTCGCCGTCCGGAACCCGTGGAAGGAACAGCTGGGCGGTGATCTGGGCCGGCTGCCCGTCCGGATACCGGCTCTCGTAGCGGATCAGGTAGCAGTCGATCTGGAACCGGGATCTCGGGGCCTCGACCCCTTCGAACAGCTCCCCGACCTCCTCGTCGACGGCGCCGGGGGACAGGGTCTCTACCAGCTCCACGGCCACCAGGATGTGCTCCCTGGCCTGCGCAGCAATGACCGTCACCAGAAACAAAAAGCCCAGAGCCGCAAGGCGTTTTGGGCGATACAGATTATCCATGGCTTCCTCAGGTACTAAAATAGGCAAAACGGCGCTTCCAGGCAACTCGAAGAAGAGTTGACCCAGGTCAATGCATTTCCCGGCCGAATTGTATATAGTGGCATTATGGACCACCAGTTCTGTCCGGGCGCAAAGTTCCTCAGACAGCCCAAGCCGGAGATCTTCGAGTGCCCCTCCTGCGGTGAAGAGGTGGAGATCTGGAGCGACGAGGTCCGGGGCGTTTGCTCGAACTGCGGAAGGGCGGTTTTCAGAGAGGGAACCATGAGCTGCCTGGAGTGGTGCAAATTCGCCAAGGACTGCGTGGGGGAAGAAGCCTACGACCGCTATATGAAGAATCGGGCGCTCGGGCTCCGTCGGAGGCTGCTGGAGGCGCTCGGTGAAAACTGGGGCGGGGACACGCAGCGGCTCCAACAGGCCCAGGCGGTGCTCTCCTGGAGTGAAGAAATCCTGAAGAAGGAGGATGCGGATTGGCATATTGTCATTCCCGCTAGTATATTACAGAATATCGACGCGGCGGAGATATCCGGCGGTCTTCGGGCCGCCAGAGAGATCCTTCTGCGATCCGGTTTGATGCGCGAAGATGTGGACAAGATCTGCCGAATCATCGAAGGGGATCCGTCGGAGGACAGCACCGAGTTCGACGTGGTGCACGATGCCGTACAGCTGGCCCGATCCGCCGGGAAGAGGCCGCAGGCCGGGGCACTGCGAACCGAAACTGCAAAAAGACTTGCGGGGCGCAATTCGACCGGTGGGTGAGCCCCACGGGTTGAGCGCAGAGCTCCCCGCAGCTACGGAGGTACGAGATGCGCGAAAAAGTCGAAGTGGCTTTGCAGGATATACGCCCTGCCTTGCAGGCCGACGGTGGTGATGTCGAGCTGGTCGAGGTGACCGCCGACGGCATCGTCAAGGTGAGGCTGAAAGGCGCCTGCGGCGGTTGCCCCATGGCCCAACTGACCCTCAAGCAGGGGATCGAACGCCGGCTCAAGGACTCGATTCCGGAGGTCAAGAGCGTCGAGTCCGTCCCTCTCTGGGACTGAACCGGCGGGGATACCGTTCACACCCCTGTTTCCCGCGGCTAACCCTCCCGCGGGATGATACGCAAACTCTCGACCCTTCCCCGGCGCAGGAGCTTTATGTCCAGTCCCGTGCCGGGGGGCCATTTGCTCAGCAGGCGGTGCAGATCGTCCACCGTGCCAATCTGGTTCGCGTTCAGTCCGAAGATGCAGTCCCCAACCTCCAGACCTGCCTGCTCGGCCGGGCCACCGGCCTCCACGCTGATGACCTGCACGACGAAGGGATTGCTCAGCTCCAGGCTGTGCTGGATGCGCCTGTTCACCGGACGGGACTGGGCTCCGATTCCGAGATAGGCCCGCCGGACTCTCCCGTGCATCACCAGCTCGGTCACGACCCAGCGGGCCGTGTTGATCGGGATGGCGAAGCTGATTCCCTGGGCCATGTAGATCATGGCCGTGTTGATGCCCACCACCCGTCCCCGGCTGTCCACCAGCGGTCCTCCCGAGTTGCCGGGATTCAGGGCGGCGTCGGTCTGGATCACCCCGTCGATCAGTCGTCCCGACTGGCTGCGCAGGCTCCGCCCCAGGGCCGAGACCACCCCGGCGGATACGGTGCTCTGGAAGCCCAGGGGGTTGCCGATGGCGATCACCAGTTGTCCGACCTTCAACAGGTCCGAGTCGCCGAGCTCGGAAGCGGGGAGGCCGCCGTCGGAGATGCGGATCACCGCCAGATCGGTTGCCGGATCGGTGCCGACCACCTGAGCCTTGAGGGTCCGGCCGTCTGTCAGGGACACCTCCAGGCCGCCGCTGTCCTCGACGACGTGGTTGTTGGTCAGCACGAATCCGTCCGGGGTGATGATCACTCCGGATCCGGCACCCTCCGCTCCGGGCTCCGCTCCCGGCCCTCGGGCCGCCCTGTTCTTGCGGACACTGATGGCAACCACCGAGGGTCCGACGGTCTCCGCGACCTGGGTCACGGCCCTGGAGTAGGCGTCCAGCAGCTCCCGATCGCTGCGCCGGACCGCCCTTCGGGAACCCCCATTTCCAGATTCGGAGCTCTCCTCCTCTGCATCCTGGTTGTAGACCCACTGAAGCACCTGGTTCATCCACCCTCCTCCGACTATGCTCATTGTACTCAAACTGGTTCCCGGCGGCCAATCCGCATCGCTTCCGGAGCGCCGCCGGCATCAGAGCCCGGGCATCGGACGGAACGGGCAGCGCCCCTTGAGCATTTGACGGGCAGGATTTACAGTAGCGCTATGGAGATACTGAAACAGTGCACCACCCTGCTGGAACAGGGGACCGATATCGTCCTGGTCACCGTGGTACGGGCCGGCGCGGGAACCCCCGGCAAAGAGGGGTTCAAGATGATCCTGACGGACCGTCACGAGCAGTATGGAACCGTCGGGGGTGGAGCGGTGGAACATCTGGCCGTGCAGGAGGCCGGCGAGGTGCTGCGCAGGCGGAACAATCGCCTGGAGAGCTACGACCTGGAAAAACTCGGGATGAAATGCGGAGGGCAGGTCACCCTCCTGTACGAGTACATGCAGGCCCGGCAGGGCTTCATGCTGTTCGGAGGCGGGCATATCGGCAGGGCCCTGACCCCGATCCTGGAATCCCTGG
>JAFGQJ010000194.1 GCA_016935715.1 Spirochaetales bacterium | reverse complement strand
GCTCCTGCGGAACTCCCCGACCTCCACCTGGCTCGCCTCGGCCCAGGAGTGGTAGGCGAAGCGTCCAGGCTCATCATGGGTGCTCAGGCCGGAGTGAACCACGATCTCCTGTCCCCGGTACAGTATCCGCCCGCCGCGAATCCAAACCAGGATGCACCCCGCCGCTTCGCCCCTGTGCTGCCCGTCGGCGCTCTGCACCTGCTCGAGCTTCAAGGCGCAGCGGCTCAACGGTTCGGCTGAAAGCGCCGCGGCGCTGCTGTCGGCAACCAGGATTCCCCGGAATTGCTCGACCCGATCCGGAGGGATCGCGGTGTAGCTTGCCGAGTCGGGGAGCAGGCGGGGATAGCGATCCCAGCGGGTACCTTCGGGAACTCTGATGCCGCCGGTGAACGCGGCCAGACCAACGAAGCCCAGGACCAGGCTGGTGCTCTTCAGCCTCGCATCGTCCGTGGCGCCCAGCACGATCGCGGCGGCGGCAAATACCAGACCCGTGATCGGAAACAGGACACCAGGGACGGCTCCCGCCAGGAAGATGGAGAGCCACAGAAAAGAGGCAAACAGGGGAAAACGCAAAAGGTTGCCCCGATTCATCGGGTGAATGGGCAGCGCCAGGCTACCACCGAAGCTTGTCCAGTGCCTCCCGGGCGGCTTTCTTGATCTCGCTGGAATAGCTCAAATACTGCGCGTACAGCAGATCATCGAAGGCCGTCTTGTCCCCGAGGCTGCCCAGGTTTCGTACGACGGCCAGCACGATGACGTTGTCGAACTCCCGAAGTCTCTCGGTGTAGGCATTGAGAAGCACCAGGTACTGGGTCAGGCGAACTGCGGCCTCGTGGGTCCCCATTGCACCGAGACAGTCGATCGCCTCGACCACCCGGCGTTTGTCCGTCAAACCCCGATCGTATTCGAGCAACACCGTGTCGAAATGCTCGATCACCAGATCCGTTGCGGTAGACCACTGCAGCTCCGTCAGAGCCGCTGCAGCGAGGGAACGGATGTCGCGGGCGATCTGCCGGGAGGCGTTGTCCACAGCCGCCGTATGCAGGCCAACGTCCATGGCCAGCTCGGCGATCTCTCCCTTTTCCTTTACATCGAGCTGCTCCGTATCCATGGCCATCTGCAGGGCGAGTTTTTTTTCTTCCAGGGCGCTGTCCTTGAGGATGCCGATCAGATTGTCTTTGAGCGCCCCGCCCAGACGAAACAGAGCTTCCCGGGCCGAGCTGGTGATCTCATTGGTGTAGCCCAGCGTCATGATGGTGAACAGCACAGGAAAGGAACTCTGGTCCCCCAGCTCGCCGAGCGCGCTCACCGCTGCCGAGATGACCTGCACGTCCGGGACTTTTCCGCTTCGAAAGATCGTGTTCTGCTGGCCGAGCCACACGTTCAGATATTCGATGATTTCCCGATCCCCTTTGGCCAGGGTTCCCAGGGCATTGAGGCAGCTGACCCGCACTCCCGTATATTCGTCGGCATCGAAAAGCTTCCAGACCGGGTACCTTCCTTCGCTGTAGCCGGCGGATCTCATCTGGCTGACGGCCAGTATGGCCAGCTGGCGAAAGCGCTGGTCCGTATCGATGAGGGTGAAGTTGTCCAGCACGTAGTCGATGGCCTGCTGGTACAGGGGTCCCATCTCGGGGTAGCCGCTGTTGCCCGCATCCTGGATGATCTGCATCTTCACATCGAGACTGGCGATGGCGAAATTCCTGGAAAAGGATCGAAGCAGATCCTCGGGGCTCTGCGCCCAGAGGCCGGATACCAGCAGGGATACGAGCAGAAACACGACCAGCCGGAGCTTGTTCTTCATTCTCCCACTCCTCACGCGTACAGCTACTGTCGACTATACACCATGGCGAAGCAGCCTTTCAACGAAAAGCGACGTATTGAACCTGCTTTGATCGACGCACGCTTTTCGCTATAATGTCGGGGATCACCACGCTGTCCGGCGTCCCCGGCGGCCGGCAGGGAAGGTTCGAAGGAAGGCTTGGTTGATGAAATGAGCAGGAAAACGAAAATCATCTGCACCGTCGGTCCCGCCAGCTCCTCAGCGGAGGTCCTCCGCGCCCTGGTGGATGCGGGGATGGATGTAGCCAGAATCAACTTTTCTCACGGCAGTCCGGACTCCAACGGGGCTCTCATAAAGGCAATCCAGAAACTGAGGGAGCAGACCGGCAGGAATGTAGGCATCCTTCAGGATCTGGGGGGGCCCAAGATCCGGGTGGGACCGCTGCCGATGGAGGGCGTTCCCCTTCCCGAGGGGGATACGGTGGCGCTCGCTCCCGCCTATGAGAACTACGAAGAGGGAAAACCGATCCCCGTAGATTACCCCGCACTCGTGGAGGACGTGCCCGAAGGGGCCAGACTGCTGCTGGACGACGGAATGCTGGAGTTGAGGGTGGAGCGGAATAACGGGGAGCTCCTGCAGTGCCGGGTCCTCCACGGCGGGCGCCTGTACTCCCACAAGGGTGTCAATTTCCCCGACCTGATCCTCTCCCTCGGGGCTCCCACGGCCAAGGATCTGGAAGATCTGCAGGTAGGACTGGATCTGGGTGTGGATTTCGTGGCTCTGTCCTTCGTGCAGACCGCCGATGATCTGCAGACGCTTCGCGATGCGATCGGTGAATCAGAATCCGCTCCCGGCGTGATTGCCAAACTGGAACGGGCTTTGGCCCTGCAGAATCTGGATTCCATAATCGCCGCCAGCGACGGGATCATGGTCGCCCGGGGAGATCTCGGGATCGAGGCGGACATCTCCATGATTCCGGTATATCAGAAAACCTCCATCCGGCGGGCGAATCTGGAGGGCGTACCGGTGATCACCGCTACACAGATGCTCGACAGCATGATCCGCAATCCCCTCCCAACCCGGGCCGAGGTCACCGACGTGGCCAACGCCATCTACGACGGCTCGGACGCGATCATGCTCTCCGGTGAAACCGCCGTGGGCGCCTACCCGGTTCAGGCGGCCCGCATGATGCGCCAGATTGCCGATCACGTCGAGGAAAATCTGGGCCTGGACAGAGGTTGGGTGCGTGCCGAAGAGCAGGAGGGCAGCTACTCCACGCAGCTCGCCGTGGCGCATTCGGTCTGCCAGACCGCGGAGAGAGTCGGCGCATGCTGCATCGTGGCTCAAACGATCTCCGGAGCAACGGCGCGCTCGATTTCCATGTACCGGCCCTGTACCCCGGTTGTGGCGATCACGCCGAAGCGCTCCACCT
>JAFGQJ010000193.1 GCA_016935715.1 Spirochaetales bacterium | reverse complement strand
TCGAGGATATAGAAGGTACGGCCCGTGCTCCGCCGGGACAGCTCCAGCGAGAGCTTGACGCGCTGGGCCTCGCCTCCCGACAGGGTGATCGCCGACTGGCCGAGATGGATGTATCCCAGGCCGACCTGGATCAGCATCTTGAGCTTGCGCGCGATCAGCGGGATCTTTCTGAAGAACGCGTAGGCTTCGTCCACGGTCATGTTGAGCACGTCGTCTATATTCTTCCCCTTGTACAGGATCTCGAGGGTCTCCCTGTTGAAACGCTTTCCCTTGCACACGTCGCAGGTGACGTATACATCGGGAAGAAAGTGCATTTCGATCTTTATGGTACCCGCTCCATGGCAGTTTTCGCAGCGGCCGCTTTTTACATTGAAGGAGAAGCGTCCCGGCTTGTAGCCCATGGCCTTCGATGCCGGCAGAGAGGCGAACAGCTGCCGGATAAGGGTAAATACCCCGACGTAGGTGGCGGGATTGGATCGCGGGGTTCTGCCGATGGGACTCTGGTCGATGTTGATGACCTTGTCGATCTCCTCTACCCCCTTGATCGACCCGTAGCTGCCCACCGGCAGGTGGGCGCGGTTGACCCGGTTGGCCAGAACCGGATAGAGCAGATCAGTAAGCAGGCTCGATTTTCCCGACCCGGACACCCCTGTAATGACGGTGAGCTTTCCGAGAGGAAAGGACACGTCGATGTTCTTGAGATTGTGCTCCGCAGCCCCGGTCAGGGTGATGCTCTTTCCGCTGCCCGCTCTGCGCTTGCGGGGCGTATCGATCCTCAGGCGCCCGGAGAGAAACTGCCCGGTCAGGGATTTTTCGTGCCCGAGGATCTCCTGATACTCCCCGGCGAATACGACCCGGCCGCCGTGCACCCCGGCCCCCGGACCCAGATCCACGATGTAGTCCGCCGAACGGAGAGTCTGCTCGTCGTGCTCGACCACGATCAGCGTGTTGCCCAGATCGCGCAGGTGAAGCAGGGTCTCCAGCAGCCGGCCGTTGTCCCGCTGATGCAGCCCGATCGTGGGCTCGTCGAGGATGTAGAGCACACCCACCAGGGAAGAGCCGATCTGGGTGGCCAGACGGATCCTCTGGGCCTCTCCTCCGGAGAGGGTGGAGGCGCGGCGCTCCAGGCTCAGATAATCCAGCCCGACGTCGGCCATGAACTTCAGGCGGGAGGAGATCTCCTTGAGAACCTGGGATGCTATGGTCTTCCGGCCGGCCTCCAGTTTCAGCTCATCGAAGAACCGCCGCGCGGCGCTCACGCTCATGCAGGTGACCTCGTGGATGTTGCGGCCGCCCACGGTCACAGCCAGGCTCTCGGGACGAAGTCGTTTCCCCAGGCACTCGGGACACTCCCGCTGGCTCATGAACCCCTCCAGCCACTCTTTGATCCCTTCTGAGGAGGTTTCCAGGTATCGCTTCTTGAGCTCGTTCAACACGCCCCGGAAACTCGAGGTATACTCCCACAGTCCTTCCCGCTGCGGATTCTCGTATTTGAAGCGGATCTGTTCCCCGCTGCCGTACAGCAGGACGTCCAGGGTTTCACGCGGCAGTTGCTCGAGGGGAGTGTCCAGGCTGAAGCCGTAGTGTCGGGCCACGGATTCGAAGATGCTGCGGTGCCAGTTGCCCTTCGGATTGTGGGTGGCGATTCCTCCCTCCCGGATGGACAGACTCGGATCGGGGATGACCAGCTGCGGATCGAATTCCAGGGTGACCCCCAATCCGGAGCACTCCCGGCATGCACCGAAGGGGCTGTTGAAGGAGAAAAGACGCGGCTGCAGCTCCGGCAGGCTGATTCCGCACTCGGGACAGGCGAGGGCCTGGGAGTACAGCTCCTCCCTCTCCCCTTCCCCGGTATCTACGGCAATCAGCAGCAGGCCGGAGGCAACCTCGAGCGCGGTTTCCACCGAATCAGCCAGACGTTGCCGCACCCCCTCTTTGATGACCAGACGATCCACCACGATCTCCAGGTTGTGTTTGTGCTTCTTGTCCAGGGTGATCGACTCGTCGAGGGTGCGGATCTCACCGTCCGCCCGGATGCGCACGAATCCCGCCCGCCGTGCGTCCTCTATGATCTTCCGATGCTCCCCCTTGCGGCCGCGCACCACCGGAGCCATCAGCACGACACGGCTGCGGTCGGGCAGTGCCAGGATGTTGTCGACGATCTGGTCCACGGACTGCTCTTTTATCTCCCGGCCGCATTGAGGGCAGTGGGGGGTCCCCACCCGGGCAAAGAGCAGGCGCAGATAATCGTAGATCTCGGTCACCGTGCCGACGGTGGAACGGGGATTGCGTTGGGTGCTCTTCTGCTCGATCGCAATCGCCGGGGAAAGGCCTTCGATGTAATCCAGGTCGGGCTTGTCGAGGCGGCCGAGAAACTGGCGGGCGTAGGCCGACAGGGATTCCACATACCGGCGTTGTCCCTCGGCAAAGATCGTATCGAAGGCCAGCGAAGACTTGCCCGAGCCGCTGATGCCGGACACGACGATCAGTGAGTCCCGCGGAAGATCCAGGTCTACGTTTCTGAGGTTATGCTCCCTGGCTCCCCGAATGATGATGCTCTTCACGCTGCGCGCTGCTCAAGGTCCTGGTATCAGCCGGTCTTCTGCTCCGGAGCTTCCGTGAGCGCCTGTTCGGCCGGCGCCACGAATTTCGTTCTCCGCCGCCACGGCCGCAGTGAGGAAAGGTAGGAAACCAGGGGTATGAGGATCATGCAGAGCCCGGAGACAGCGAGGATTTCCCATCTGGTTAGAACTCTGAGCAGAATTAGTGGATTCATAGACCCGAGTCTACTAATTCACTATAATACTGGCTCACCATGCACGTGACAAGGGTAATTGTGGATCGAAACGCCGGTTTCTGCGGGGGAGTGCGCCGGGCGATCCGGGGAACGGAAAAGCTGCTGTCGAAACAACTCGAAGCGCGGGAAGACCGACGGATCGTCTCCTACGGCCAGCTGGTGCACAACCGCGAGGTCACCGACGGCCTGTCGGCGGGGGGGCTGAAACCTCTGGAAAGCCTGGAGGAGGCCGCCCCGGGCGATACGGTCGTCCTGCGCACTCACGGGATCTCCCCGCAGGAGCAGCGGCTGCTGCGCTCCCGCGGGTTGGCTTTCAGGGATTTCACCTGCCCCCGGGTGAAAAAAGTGCACGAACAGATCCGTGAGAAGCGCGAAGCGGGCTACAGGATCGTCATCGTGGGCGATCCCGGGCACCCCGAGGTCCGGGCTCACCTCGGACACGCCGGTGAGACCGGAGTGGTCCTGTCGGTGCCGCAGGACGCCGAGCGCCTTCCCGTCGACGCGAAGATCGCCGTCTTCGCCCAGACCACGATCACCCCCCAGAGCTTCCAGGAGATCCTGGATGCCCTGGAACACCGAGGCCTGGAGATGGCCGTGGTAAACACGCTCTGTCCGTTCGTCATGAAACGGCAGCGCTGGATCGCCAAATATTCCCGGATCGCCGATGCTTCGCTGATTCTGGGCGGCAGGAATTCCAGCAATACCCGCAAGCTCCACGCCCTGGCCGCGGCAAACGGGCCGGCCTTTCACCTGAGCAGGCCGGAGGAGCTGGAAGTGGACGAGGTCCTGCAGTACCCGGTCGTGGCGCTGACGGCCGGGGCGTCCACCTCCGACCGAACCATCCGGGAGGTGATCGGGCGCCTCGAGGCTGCCGGCGCGCGGATCGAACGCCGGTAGGCCCGTTACGCCACGGAGGGATCGCCGTCGGGCCGGTACCGGATTCCGGCAGGGTCGCGGCACGGAAACGCGGAAGGGTGAGAGAAGATATGGAGATCATTTCCGGAGAGCTGAAAGAAAAGCTGGAGAAGCTGGGACGGGCGCTCGTCGACCAGCGCCGAGTCAGGATCATCGTCCATCCCAAAGAACGGAGAGCCGGATACTGGTTCGGCGGCGGAAACATCGCCCGGGACGGCAACGGTGCGATGTATCTGGTGGGCCGCTATCGCAACTGCGGAGATTCCAGGCTGGGCACGACGGCCGGAGAACGCGGGATGGAGCTGGCCGTCTACCGGACCGACGACCGGGGGCAGAGCTTTCAAGAGGTCGTCTCTTTCGCCAAGAAGGACCTGAACACCCCCGGCCGGGACGTGCTCTCGATAGAGGGTTCGTGCCTGCTGTTCACGGAGACCGGGGTCAGGCTTTTCGTCTCGACCGAAAAGACCGGCAAACCCTACCCTGCCGCCTGTTCAGAGTTCCAGAAACCCGGTACCGGCATCTGGACGATCGATCTGCTGAAGGCGGACACGCCGGAAGGCTTGAAAACGAGCCCGGTGGAAACGGTATTGGAATCCGAGGAACCGTCGCATCTGCACGTCAAAGATCCCTTTGTATTCCGGCTGGCGGAACGGTCGATCCTCCTGTTCGCCAACCATCCCTTCAGCTGGGCCAGCGCGAATACCGGATATGCACTCCTCGATCAGGCCCACGACGCACTCGAGGTCAGATCCTTCGATTTTTTGCCCAGAGGTTCCAGTTGGGACGTTGCCATCAGCCGGGTCACATCGGTGCTGAAGGTTCCCCGGGTGGGCGTTTTTCGCCGGCTCCCGGCCATGCTTCTCTATTTCTACGATGGAGGGGAGTCTCTGCGCAGATATGATGAACACCCCGAGGCGGTGAAGCGGCCCCGGGGGTACTCCTGTGAAGAGCTGGGAGGTTTGGCCTTCGGGACCGAGATGGGCTTTCCCCACGTGCAGCGGCTGTCCGATCACCTGCCGTATTTTGTTTCACCGTGGGGAAGCGGAAGCAGCCGATACACGAAGATCCTGGCGGCGGAGGAAGGTCTGTACGCCGTTTGGCAGCAATCTCAGGAGGATCTCTCTCAGCCGCTGGTCATGAATTTTCTCCCCAGGGAGGAGATCGAAAACATACTGACGTAGGATCAGCGGCCGGCCGTGGGGGCGACCGCACGGCTGGCGGCGTTCAGAGGCGTACCACGGTCCTGCCGAATCCGCCCTGCTCCGGGGTGGAGAAAAAATAGTCTTTCACGTGGGCGCTGCGCTTCAGGTAGTCGCGGACGCCCCGCTGCAGGATGCCCTCCCCGGTCCCGTGGATGATCGAGAACTCGCTCATCCCGCTGACCAGGGCCCGGTCGATCTGCTGCTCCACCTGCTTCAGCGCCTCTTCCAGCCGCATGCCCCGCAAGTCCAGCTGGAAGGCGGGAGGCGGGCTGGCCAGCTCCTCGCTGACCGACAGCATCGGCTCCTGCGCACCAGCAGGACCGGCCGGCTGCGGTTCGAAGGGCTGCAGGTCACCTGCGGGAAAGGTACCCCGCAGGGTGTCGGTGGCCACGATCCAGCGATCCCCTTTCGCTCTCCTGACCAGGATCCCCCGCTTTCCCGTGCCCCGGATCAGCACCTCTGCGCCCACCTGCAAAGCCAGCTGCGGCGCCCGGTACAGCTCGGCCCGCTCCGCCTCCAGGGCCTTCTCCTGCTGCTCCACGTGATCCGCCAATTGCCGGAGGAACTCCCCGGCCTGTTTTCGCTCCTCCCGACCCGCGCCGCTGCGCAGCTCCGCAACCAAACCCTCGAACCGGCTGCGGCTGTCTTTGACGAAACGCTTGAGCTCCGCGATCCCCTGCTCCCTCAGCTCGAGCTCCTTCTGGCGAAGCCGCAGCTCCTTGAGATCGGTCCGGCGGGTCTTTTCGCGCAGTTCCTTCTCCCGGCTGCGCTGCTGCTCTTCGGTTACCAGCAGTTTCCTCTGTTTTTCCGACAGCCTGTTGATGAGCTCGGCCACATCCCCCCGTTCTTCCCTGAGGTATTGCTCCGCTGATTCCAGGATGGGATCCGGGATTCCTGTCCTGCGCGCGATCTCCAGGGCGTGGCTCTCTCCCGGCACCCCCAGGATGATCCGGAAGGTGGGCTCCAGGTTCTGGAGATCGAACTCCATGGCCGCGTTTTCTACGCCCTCCCGGGAGTACCCGTAGTTTTTCAGGATCCCGTGGTGCGTGGTGGCCATACAGAGGCAGCCTTTCTCGATGAAATGGTCAAGGAGCCCCATGGCGATGGCCACCCCTTCCTCCGGATCGGTACCCGCCCCCAGCTCGTCGAACAGAACCAGGGAGGAGGCAGTGGATCCCCCGATGATGCGGGAGATGTTTACGATGTGCGCAGAGAAGGTGGACAGGGACTGCTCGATGGATTGCTCATCCCCGATATCCGCCAGGATATCGTCGAACACGGGCAGCGTGGAATCCTCCCGGGCCGGAATCTCCATGCCGAACTGGTTCATCACCGCCAGCAGCCCCACGGTCTTGAGGGTTACGGTTTTACCGCCCGTGTTGGGGCCGGTCACGATCAGCACCCGGTACTCTCCGCCCAGAACGACGGAGATGGGCACGCAGTTCTGTCCCAGCAGCGGGTGGCGCGCCTCGTAGAGCTCCAGCGCCCGGTCCGTGCTCAGGGCCGGGGCGCAGCGAAAATGAACGGCGTAGCGGGCTCTGGCCTGCAGCGTATCCAGACGGGCCACGCTTCCCAGCAGCTGCCCGACCTCGGCCGATCGGGCCAAAACC
>JAFGQJ010000192.1 GCA_016935715.1 Spirochaetales bacterium | reverse complement strand
TACGTCAAGGTCGTGGCCCTGGATCCCCGGAGCGACGGGAAGATCTACCGTCTGGCTGAAACCCTGACCGACGGCAGGTACCTGGAGTCGGGAGAGCAGGGGGCCGTGCTGGGCGAGTGGCTGGCTCAGGACCTGGGCGTCGAGGTGGGGGAGGAGATCACCGTCCGCACCCGCACCCGCTACGGAGCCTTCCAGACCATCGACCTGATCGTGGTCGGAGTGCTGAACAGCCCCAACCCCATGATCAACAAGGGCACCGCCTTCATCCCGCTGTCCCTGGCCGACGAGGCCCTCGAGATGGAGGGGGCGGTCACAGAGATCAGCCTCTACTTCCCCGAGTGGCAGAACCCGGAAGACAAGATCCGCAGCCTGGAGGAGCGCCTCTCCGTGCTGCCCGGGCTCACCGTACAGAGCTGGAAGGACCTGGCGCGGGACTTCCTGATGATCGCCCGGGCCAAGAGCGCCGGCAGCAGCGTCCTGCTGATCCTGGTGTTCATCATCGCGGCGGTGGGCATCTCCAACACCATGCTGATGGCGGTCTACGAGCGGGTGCGGGAGATCGGCATGATGCGGGCCATGGGCATGGCCGACGGCGACATACGCCTGAGCTTTCTCCTGGAGGCCGGCGGGATCGGGCTGATCGGTGCGGTGGCCGGGGTGGGACTGGGCGTGATCGCCAACTGGCTCATGGTCAGGTGGGGCCTCGACATGAGCGCCATGATGGGGCGCGTGGACATCGGCTACCGGGTGGCCGGCGTGTTCCGCAGCGCCTGGCATCCGCAGGCCATCATCGGCGGATTCATATTCGCGATCATCGCCGCCATGCTGTTCTCCGTCATTCCCTCCTCCAGGGCGTTGAAGATGCAGATCACCGAAGCCTTGCGCTACGAATAGCAAAGGGGAGGGAACAATGAAACTGGCGAGAATAGCATTCCGAAATATCCGGCGCAACCGGCGCCGCAGCCTGCTCTCGGGAACGGCCATCGCCGTGGCCGCCATGGCCATTACCTTCCTGTTCGCCTACCTGGCCGGTTTCCTGGGCGACTACGAATCCAACGTGGTGCGCTACGTGACCGGGCACGTCCGCATCCGCCACGCCGGGTACGACGAATACGAGCAGCTCAACCCGATCCATCTCAGCGTGGCCGGCTACCCGGAGGTGGTGCGGGATCTGGAGGCCCGGGAAGGAGTGGCGGCGGTCGTGCCGAGGACCCGCTTCTTCACCGCCATCTACAGGAACGACCAGACCTTCGGCGGGATCGGACTGGGAGTGGATTTCGAGCGTGAGAAGGGGATGATGAGCGTCGGCGAATCCCTGGAGCAGGGCCGCCTGCCCCGCTCCGGGGAGAGGGAGATGCTCCTCTCGGCCGGTCTGGCCCGGGAGCTGGAGCTGGAGGCGGGGGAGAAGCTGACCCTGCTGTCCAAGAACAAGTACATGGGCATGTCCGGAATGACCTTCCTGGTGACCGGGATCGTGCGCTTCCAGGTTTCCGGGTTCAACGAGAGCTTCTTCCTCATGCCCATCGACACGGCCGCCCGCTTCCTGAAGATGGACGAAGAGGCCACGGAGGTGCTGGTCAGGCTGGAGGATTCCCGGCAGGTCGATGCCTTCGCGGAGGAAGCCCGTCTCCTGCTTTCCGACTCGGGCCGGGACGAGCTCTCCGTTCAGGCCTGGACCAGTGTGGGGATCATCTACGGGATGATCCGCTACGCCCAGAGCATGTACGACATCTTCGCCCTGATCTTCTTCCTGCTCGCCTCCACGGTCATCGTCAACACCACGATGATGGTCATCTTCGAGCGCATGCGGGAGATCGGCACCGTCGCCGCCATGGGCATGACCCCACGGGAGATCGTGCGGCTGTTCTTCCTGGAAGCCTTCTTCATCGGGGCCATTGCTTCCCTGGCCGGGGTTCTCGTGGGCGTGGCCATCACCCTGCCGCTGTCCATAACGGGGATCAATGTCGGGTCGGTGATGGAGGGGGTGAGCATGGAGCTCAGCTCGGTGCTGTATCCGCGGCTGAACGTCCGTACCACTGTCTTCGTGTTCCTCTACTCCACGTCCATCGCCAGCCTGGCCTCCTTCATTCCTTCCCGCAGGGCGGCGAAGATCGAGCCGGTGGAGGCGCTGCGTTCGGTTTAGGCGGCGGGCAGGCGTAGGAGAGCACGAAGGTGTCCGCACCAGACAGATGCAAAGGAGAGACGTGATGAGACGAACGATATATCTGATACTTGCCTTCGCTCTGGCCTCGAGCTGCGGCGCGTCCGCGATCACTGCGGAGCAGATCATCGAGAACGTGGAGCGCAACCAGATCAACGAGCAGGAACGGATCGAGGGGTCGATGACCATCAACGACCGCTTCGGCTCCCGGGTGAAGACCTTCGTGAGCTATGCGGCCGGAGAGGACAGGATGCTGCTGGAGTTCACCAACCCGGAGGAGCGGGGCCAGAAGATCCTGCGGCTGGAGGATGAGATCTACCTGTACTTCCCAGAGGCGGAGGAGGTCATCCACCTCCAGGGCTCGGCGCTCAAGGAATCGGTGATGGGCTCGGATTTTTCATACGAGGACATGACCGGCGAGGGGGATCTGCTGGATCAGTACGCGGTCACCCTGCTGGGGGAGGAGACGATCGACGGCCGCAAACACTACCACCTGGAGCTGGAGGCCAGGAAGCGCGGCCTGGCCTACCCGAAGCAGGAGGTGTGGATCGAGGAGGAGCGCTGGGTCATGACCCGGGCCAATGCCTACTCCCTGTCCGGGCGGCTGCTCAAGGAGATGGAGCTGGGGGACGTGCGGCAGGTGGCGGGGAAGTACGTTCCCCACTACATCATCATGCGGGACGCGATGAAGCGCAACTCCTCCACGGAGATGCGCATCGAGGAGATCGACCTGGCCGCCGACCTGCCGCCGGACGTCTTCAGCCTGGAGGAGCTGACGTGGTAGGGACCGGGAGGGCCCGGAGCGG
>JAFGQJ010000191.1 GCA_016935715.1 Spirochaetales bacterium | reverse complement strand
CATGCCGAGGATTCCGGCCAAGGGGGTGGAAAGGCCGGCTATGATCAGAGTGTCTTTGACCGCCTTGAAGCCGACGCCGAACACGTACATGAAGTGCTGCAGAGTCAGGGAGTTGTCGCTACCCCAAACCCGGGCAAAGGCGCCCCAGAGAATTGTTGCGTAGATCAGCAGGATGAACAGGGATACGAGCAGGCAGGATGCGAACAGCAGCCACTTCACCGCCGGCGAGACGATCTTGGAAGAGGATTGAGTCGGCTTGCCGGTCACCGTGACGTACTGCTTGCGGGAAACCCAGTACTTCTGCAGGAAGTAGACCGAGACCGACGGCACCAGCAGGATGAAGGCCAGGGCGGATCCTTTGGGCAGGTCGTACATGCCGGTGATCTGCAGGTATGCCTGCACCGAGAGAATGGGAAACTGGCTCCCGGCCAGGATCAGGGGATTGCCGAAATCTGCCAGGGTCTCCACGAAGAGCACGAGCATGGCGCTGGCGATCCCGGGGATCGCCAGGGGCAGGGTGACTCTGCGAAAAACCTTCCAGCGGGAGCCTCCCAGATCAAGCGCTGCGTCCTCCAGGGTGGGGCTGATCGACTCCAAAACCCCCTTCAGGGTGATGTAGGCCACGGGAAAGAAGGTGACCACCTGGGCGATCAGCAGACCCTGAAATCCATAGATCTGAAAGTTCTGGATTCTCAGCAGGGTCCAGGTGATCAGGCCGTTGTTTCCGAACAGCATGATGATCGACAGCGCACCGATGAACGGAGGGGAAATGATCGGGATGATGGCGATGACATGAAAGAATTTCTTCAGGGGGATGTCGGCCCTGGACAGGCTGAAGGCGAACAGGAAGCCCACGATCACCCCGAAGACCGCGGTGAGGGTGCCCATCATCACGCTGTTGAGGAAGGCCCGGCGCAGATACCAGGAAGCGAAAACCTCCCGCAGCACGGAGAGGGAAAAACGCCCTTCGGGGAACACGCTTCTGACGATCACCCGGAACAACGGGTAGAGTATGAACACAATCAGGGAGGCCAGGATCACGAGGATGATGATCAGCAGCAGCGGATCCGCACTGATCAGACGGACCTGCTTCCCCGCACGATTCCAAACACTCGTCTTCATTCAGTCACCCGGGTAGTCAAACTTCGAACACGGCGGGAACCGCGTGCATCCAGCTCCCGCCGCGATCAGGATTTCATATGATATGGGCTTTGTCAGCTTTGTCGGTTTACTTGGCCGGCAGTACGTCGTTGACCCAGCGCTCGACCAGGCGTTTCTTGTTCTCCCCGGCCCACTGGGAGCTGAAACCGACGGTTTTCAGAGAAGCGAAATCGGGCATGCCCTTTCCCAGGGCGGCGTCCGGGTTGACGGGATAGAAATACGTTTTGGCCTCGCTCAGAACATCCTGCCCCTCCTTGGAGACCAGCCAGTCCACCAGGATCTTTGCGGCTTCCATGTTCTCTGCACCCGCCAGGATGGAGACCGCCGGTGCCTCGTATCCCACTCCTTCCTTCGGGAAAACGACTTCCAGGGGATATCCCTGGTCGATGAACTCGAAGAAAGCCGGGGTGAACTGGATGCCGATGGCGCACTGGCCCACGGCCACCGCTTTCGACGGTCCGGTACCGGAAGAGGTGTAGGTCTGGATGTTCGGATTGAGCTTCTTCATGTAGTCGTAGGCTCTCTCCTCGCCCCACAGGGTTACCAGGGTGGCCACGATGTTGTAGGCCGTTCCCGAAGCCTGGGGTGTGGGCATCTGGATCTGACCCTTGTACACGGGCTTCAACAGGTCTTCCCAGGAGGTCGGTTTGGGCGCGCCGGTTTTGGCCAGAGCTTCGGTGTTGACGGCGAAAGCCATTGGATTCATGTAGAAGGAACGCCAGTACGCATCGGGATCCTTGAACTGATCCTCCAGAGAATCGAGGGCCGCCGACCTGTAGGGAACGCTCAGCCCCTCTTCCTTGGCGATGATGTGATTCTCATTGGGGGCTCCCAACCAAACGTCCGCCTGAGGATTGTTCTTTTCGGCGGTGATCCTTGCCAGAGCGGGCCCCGAGGAGAGGTGGACAAAGCTGGCGGTGATGCCCGTGTCTGCGGTGAAGGCGTCGAGGATCTTTTTGGCGTTCGCCTCGTCGACACTCGCGTAGACCACGACCTTGTCCGGCTTCATCTCAGCCTGGGGTTCGGCAAACAGCGAGCCTGCGGCTGCGGACAGCAGGAAGGCGACGGTCAGCACCTTGAGAAGCGTCTTCATAGGTTTCTTTCTCCTTTGAGTGTTTTTCTTCGAGGCCGACAGAACAGGCCTCGAGATGATTAATGCAAGAGCCGTGCCAACCGTTTTTCAAGGCGGATCGGCGGATCTTTTCGCTCCGAGTGTGCCAGAAGGTGTGCCATTGCCCAAGCGTTCTGGCACATCTTACACAGCGGTGTACTCCTCCTTCTGGATCCCGAAACGCTCGATCTTGTTGTACAGGGTACGGCGCGGCAGGCCCAGCACCTTGGCTGCCTCCGTCTTGTTCCCCTGGGTCAGACGCAGTGCGCCGAGGATGCGGTCGCGCTCCGACATGTTTCCCGACAGAGAAGATCCGGCCGCGGTGAGCTCGATGTCGATGTGGCGGGCTTCGAGTCGCCTCGGGCGGTGCAGGACGAGTATCCGCTCGATCAGATTTTCCAGCTCCCGCACGTTTCCGGGCCACGGATACAGACCCAGTCTCTCTATGAACCCCGCGGATACCGACGGTTCAGGGAACTGCTCCCTGGTGCAGATCTGGGTGCAGAAATGCTCCACCAGCTCGGTCAGATCCTCGAGATGCTCCCGCAGGGGCGGAACCCGGACAGGGATCACGTTGAGCCGGTAGTACAGGTCTCGGCGGAACTGGCCGCGCTCTATCAGCTCCTCCAGCCTGCGGTTGGTGGCGGCGATCAGGCGCACGTCCACTTTCACGGGCCTGGTCCCCCCCACGCGGGTGAAACAGCGTTCCTGGAGCACGCGGAGGAGCTTGACCTGGATAGCCGGGTCGATCTCGGAAACCTCATCCAGGAACAGGCTGCCGCCGTCGGCGAACTCGAATACCCCTTTTTTCTGCTTCTCCGCCCCGGTGAACGCTCCCCGTTCGTATCCGAACAGCTCCGATTCCAGCAGACTCATGCTGAGGGCGGAGCAGTTCACCGGGACGAACGGTTTGTCCCTGCGCGAGCTGAGAACGTGGATCTGGCGGGCCACCAGCTCCTTTCCCGCTCCGCTTTCCCCGACGATCAGCACGGTCGAGCTGGTCCCGCCGACGGCTCTGATTCTCTCCGCCAGCGCCCCCATGGCCGGGCTCGTGCCAACCAGAACGGCATCCATAGCCGAAGGCGCAGGCCTGGATTTCTGCCGGATGAGGGAGGCGATGGTTTTTTTCAGCAGTCCGTAATCGATCGGTTTTGCCAGGTACTCTACGGCCCCCTGTTTGATGGCCGACACCGCTCCGCGCACCGTGGCGAAGGCGGTTATGAAGATGAAAGGAGTATTGCTGCCCCGGGACCGCAGCAGGTGAAACAGCTCGTTTCCGTCCATGTCCTCCATGCGGATGTCGCTGATGATCACCTCCGGATCCTGGGCCAGGGCCTTGCTCAGCCCTTCCCGGCCGCTGCTGGCCGTCTCCACCGTGTGGCCCTCCTTCTCCAGGATGATCCGCAGAACCTTCCTGATATTGGCCTTGTCGTCCACGACCAGCAGCCTAGCCATCCCGAACCCCCTCCGGATCCGCCGGCAGCGTTACCTTGACCACGGTCCCTTCAGCCCGGCTGCTTTCGATGTGGATCGAGCCTTCGTGCTGCTCGATGATCATCTTGCTGAGGGGCAGCCCGAGGCCGGAACCGCCGCTCTTCGTGGTGAAGTACGGATCGAACACCCGCGGCAGATCCTCATCCCGGATGCCCTCCCCGTCGTCCCTGACCGATATTTCCACTCCGTCGGCGCGACTGGCCGTCGAGACCCGCAATGCTCCGTTCTCGGAAAGCGCCTCGATGCTGTTGAGAGTGATGTTGACGATGACCCGCTTCAGCTGGTTCACGTCCAGCCTGCATCGAGGCAATCCGGCTGCAAGTGCGGTGTGCAGTTTCACCTTTTTCTTGCGCACCAGGGGCTTTAGAAGAAGCAGGCAATCTTCCACCAGCACATTGACGGATGTCGACACGGGTCGCACCGGCATGGGCCGCGCGAACTCGAGATATTGATTGAGATAGTCCTCCAGGTTCCGGATCTCTTCCTGGAGAATGGCCACCGATTCCCGGCTGTCGGCACTCAGTTCGGGCTCGGTGGAGATTATCTCCACCGCCCCGGATATCGCCTCCAGCGGGTTGCGGATTTCGTGGGTGATGTTGGCCGCGATCTGGCCCATGGTGGCCAGCCGTGTTCTGGCCACGACATCCGCCTGGGCACGTCTCAGTTTTTCCCTCATGTCATCGAGGGAAAGCCGCAGACGGCTGATCTCTTTCGCCGAGAAAGGTGCCGGGGCCAGGGAGGCATCGAGGGATTCCGCGCGGATCTCCTGGACCTCCGCCGCCAGCTTTCCGAGCGGCCGGATCACCTGGATTTCCAGGAATACGGCGAAGGCCACCGCCAGCAGCAGCTCGCCTATGAAGATTGCCAGGAATATAGCCCGGCTGCGGCTCACCTTGCCCTTCAGCGTTCCGAGGGAAAAGACGATCTCCGCCATTCCCAGGTTCTGATCCATCGCCGTGATCGGAGCCCTGGCCACCATCAGCTCGCCGTCGGAGCGGATCTGCATGGAGTGCGCGATCCGGCCGGAAAACGTCCAGCCCTCCTGCTCCCGGTCGGTGGCCGCCAGCACCGTGTAGGTGGAATTGTACACGCGGGCGTGCACCACGTCCTTCTCCTCCAGCATCGAATCGAGCAGCTTTTCGAGCCTGGTTATCTGAAAAGCCAGAACCGGCTCGGCGCTCAGCTGAGCCAGGGTTCGCACGAGCACGCTGCCTCGACTGCTCATCTCTTCCTGCAGAACCCTGCTCTCGAAGATGCTGAAAAAGAGCCACTCGAAGGCTATGAGGAGCAGCAGCACCGTAAAAAAAATGAATATCTTACTCTGCAGCCTCAATATCGGCCTCCACGGCTTCGCGATAGCGGCGGACTGCATCGTAGTCTGCGTCGAAAGCCTCGACGAAGGCGCTGAAGCCGCTCGGCTGGAGGGCCGGGCGGCCCTGTTCGGACCTCACCATGTTCAGCAGTTCCCGGCGGACAGAGGCTATAGTGCTCGGGCGAAGATCGGACCTGTACACGAGGGTCCACTGTGGAATCGCCTCTGATTCCAGGACCACGCGGACCTGTTCCCGCAGTGAGGCGTTGTCCCCCTCGTCGAGCACCGAGGAGCTGACGAACCCCGCTTCCAGTTTCCCGTAGGCCACACCCTTCAGGATGCTGAGAAAGGTGTCGGAAAACAGGATTCTGTCGGAGTCGGCGGCCAGCCGCAGGCCCCGCGACTCGAGGAGGGACAGGGGGAGATAGTAGCCCAGGGCCGACTCGAATCTGCCTGTCAGGGCAATCTTTGCCTCCCCGAGATCGCTCACATCCCGGATGATGGAATCCCGGTGAACGATGAGAAGCGACCGTACGGTGTCGCGGCTCAGCGACACCGGTCGTGCCAGAGGAACGCACAGGCCCCGCCCGACCAGGGTTACGTACCAAACGGGATCGACGAACGCCAGATCGTACTGGTTGGCTGCCAGACCCCGCAGGATTGCAGGATGGTCTTCGACCATCTCCAGGACCAAGAGGAGGCCGCTCGCATCCGAGAGATAGTCCGTTATCGGTTTCCACTGGCGAAACCGGGCCAGGCCCTCCTCGTTCGCCGGAACCGCCAGCACGACCGGCGGCTCCGCCGTCAATTCCCGCGGGGTCGGACAGACCAGGAAGAGGCAGCAGGTGAAAGCGGTCAGGAGGAACGTCTGATTCCCTGGAAGCATCGATCTCATGGGGGTTCGCTCAACCGTCTCCTCAGATCTGCGATGTGGCGGGCCGGATAAACCCCGGTGGGACAGACCCTGCTGCACTCCAGGGCGCGACGGCACTTCCAGACGCCCCGGTCTCCCCCCGCCGTCTCGAGGAGATCGTTTTCGTGATCTGAAGGATTTTCTCGATCCGCGGCCTCTTCGCTGTGGATGTTGAGCAGCTCGCGGTTCAGACCGGCCAGCACCGCCGGACCCAGAAATCCCTCCACCGGGCAGGCGGAAACGCAGGCACCGCATTCGATGCAGTTCTCCAGCCGGGTGTAGCCGGAAAGCTCCTCCGGTGCCGCAGCATCGGGGTTGGCCTCGCTGCTGCGCAGGGTCCGCCAGTCCGCCGGATATTCCCGGAAGAAGTCGGCCGGGTCCGTCACCAGGTCGCCCAGCCTGCTGAGCTTTCTCAGCGGTTCTATGGTCACGATCCGGCTGTCCAGATCGAGCACCCGGGTCGTGCAGGCCAGACGCTCCCTGCCGTTGATGCGGCAGGCGCAGGTCCCGCAGGAGCCGTGATGGCAGGAGCAGCGGTACATCAGGGTGGGATCGGAGCGGCGAAGATGCTCGAGCACCTCTAGAACCGTGGTGGATTGCGCCACGGGCAGCTCGATCTCATCGAAGCGCTCCGATCCCGGCTGCCCGGCGTGGTAGCGGAAAACTCGAAAGGTGACCTGTTCTCTGCTCATGAGATTCCGTCCCCCTTCGGAAAGGCTCGTCCCGGCGCCTGCCGCGT
>JAFGQJ010000190.1 GCA_016935715.1 Spirochaetales bacterium | reverse complement strand
TTCACCGCTTCCTTCCAGCTCGAAACCAGCCCAATTCTCTGGGCCACGGTTCCCCGGATCTCCTCCAGCGTGTCCATCAAATCCGGGTTCCCCTCTATCTCCCGGGGGGTTTCCGTACCTTCGATGCCCAGCTCGGCGGCGGCGAGGAAAACGACCGGAATGGCCACGTCCACCACGGAAACGGTGTACTCCCTTCCGTCGGCCAGAACGATTTGATCCGTCACTGAACCGGTTGGAAGCAGCCTGCCGGTGAGGGAACCGGCCATGCCGCTGAAATCCAGGGTAATCTTCGCCCCCGTTCCGGGAACCCCGTCGATGTGCAACTCACCTTCAACCGCCGCCTTTCCCCGCTTTACCGGTACTTCGGCGACCAAAAGCTTGCCCGTGTTCGTCTGATGGATGCGAACGGTCGTAAGCGGATCCGCCGGCCGCACCAGGCCCGTGTCGATGGCAAAGGGACCCACCGCAGAGGAGATGTTGCCGCAGTTGCTGTTGAAGTCCACCACATCCGTGTCGAAGCTCACCTGGGCGAAGGTGTAGTCCACATCGGCATCGGCCCGGCTCGGCGGGGCGATGATGGCCAGCTTGCTGGTCAGCACGTCGGCCCCTCCCAAACCGTCGATCTGCCGGACGTCGGGGCTGCCGAATATCGCCCTGATGACCGCATCCCTGCTCCGTGGATCGCCGGGCAGATCGTGGGCCATCAGAAAAACCGCCTTGCTGGTCCCACCCCTTACCAGGTAGCAGCGTATCGTCTCCATTTCGGGATGCATGGCAGGTGGTCCTTTCAGAGCAGAAGCGAGAGAATGGCCTTCTGCGCGTGCAGCCGGTTCTCTCCCTGGTCGTACACGATGGACATGGGACCGTCGATCACCGCGTCGGTGACCTCCTGGCCGCGAGAGGCGGGCAGGGGATGCATGTAGTAGGCAACCTCGTTGGCCAGCTCGAAGTGGGATGTATCGATGCACCAGTCCTTCTTGAACTGCTCCCTGTACTCCTGGTCCTCCTCCCTGGACAGGCTGTGGCTCCCCCAGCCCTTGGCATAGATGACGTCGGCTCCCTTGCAGGCCTCGTGTATATCGTGGGTGACCTCCAGCTTGCCGCCGCTGCGCTTGTAGGCCTTTCCCGCGAACTCCAGGTACTCCGGGTCCAGGGCGTAATGCTCCGGATGCGCCAGGGTCAGATCCATCCCCAGCAGGCTGGCTGCGATCAGCAGAGCCTGGGGCACGCCGGGGGACTTGATGCGCTGCGAGTACGCCCAGGACATCACCACCTTCTTCTGCCGCCAGTCGGGCCCGAGCTTCTCCATGATCGTCATGATGTCGCCCATGACCTGGCAGGGATGCTCCTTGTCGTCCAGTCCGTTGATGACCGGGATCGTGGCATTGTCCGCGATTACATTGACGATATCCCTGGCCATGCCGTAGCGCTCCAGATCGTACATGCGGATCATCAACCCGTCTATGTAGCGGGAGATGATCCGCCCCGTGTCCTCCCAGCTCTCCTTGTTCTTCAGCTGCATGCCCTCCTGCGTGTAGTACTGGGCATGTCCGCCGAGCTGGGTCATCCCGGTCTCGAAGGAAATCCTGGTTCTGGTCGAGGGCTGGGTGAACAGCATTCCCAGGGTCTTGCCTTTCAGCACCTCGTGCGGCTGTCTGCGAGCCAGCATCTTCTTGAAATCGAAACCGGTTTCCAGAATGGTGATCAGTTCCTCACCCGTATAGTCCATCAGGGAGACGAAATCCCTGCCTCTCATCTTCGTGATCATCGCTGCTCCTCCATTTTGCCCAACGTCTTTTTTTCCTCGAGTTTCATGCATTCCGGAACCGGACATATCTGCACGCACAGTCCGCATCCATCGCACTTTTCCTGGTCTATCACCGGCAGCCGGTTCTCATCCAGTTCGATCGCCTGATACCCGCCGTCCCGGCACGCTATCGCGCACAGACCGCAGCGAGTGCAGGTGTCCGCATTCACCGTGCTGACCAGCTTGTAGTCCCGGCTCAAGGAATTGTGTTTCACGAGATTTTTCAAGGCCAGACCGACGAAATCATCGATCCGCCGAAATCCCATCCTGGCCATGTAGTCGAGCACACCCTCGGCCAGGTCCTCCACGATGCGATAGCCGGCGCGCATTACCGCCGAACAGACCTGCACCGTCGTGGCGCCAACCAGAAAATATTCCACCGCATCCTGCCAGGTTCCGATGCCGCCGATGCCGGAAATCGGGATTCGGACCTGCTGGGCAATCTGCGCCACGCAGCGCAACCCGATCGGCTTGATCGCCGTTCCGGACAAGCCCCCGAAGGCTCCCTTGCCGGCCACCGTGGGATAGGGGGTGAAGTTGTAAATATCGACACCCGGCAGGCAGTTCAACGTGTTGATGGCGGAGATCGCGCTGGCGCCGGCTTCGGCCGCCGCCCGAGCCTTCTGCGGGAGATTCTCGATGCCCGCCGGCAGCTTGACGAAAACGGGTTTCCCCGTGGCTTCCCTCACCCACCCGAGCACCCGGCGAATCAGTTCCGGGCTTTGACCAACCACCGCGCCTCCTCCCCCCTCGGCCATTCCGTGAGAACAGGAGAAATTCAATTCCAGACCATCCACGCCCGCTTCCGAACATTTACCGGCAACCTCGATCCACTGCTCGCGCACCAGCCCCTCGGTATGCAGCAGGCTGGCCAGCAGCACCTTGTCCGGATACTGGCTCTTCAGGCTGCGGATATCCTCGATCCACTGTTCGACGGGACGGTTGCTTCCCAGCTCGATGTTGGAAAACCCGATCACCCGGCCTTCCAGATGAACGCCGTGTATGCGTGGATCCACGTTGCGTACCAGATCCAGATCATAGGCCAGGGTCTTGATCACCGCCCCTCCCCATCCCGCCTCGAAAGCCCGGCCGATCATCTCCGGTGTCGTGGTTGGGGGAGCAGATGAAAGCATGAACGGATTGGGGAATCGAATCCCCGCGGTTTCAATCGCCAGTGTCGGTGCCATCGGTTCTACGCTCCGTTGATTTTCTCGGACTCTCCTGTCAGCAGACTAACGGAAAACCATGAAGAAGAATATACCCATTGGTTCGCCGTCGATCAGAAAGCGATGGCTGCTTTCCAGGCGTCCTCGATGGCATGATAGATGTCCCTGCCCTCGACGCAGTCTCCGATTATCGTCACCGTTTTGGCCAGACCCTGGAATTCCTC
>JAFGQJ010000189.1 GCA_016935715.1 Spirochaetales bacterium | reverse complement strand
GACGGCATCCCTCATAGAGCGGACGGCCCGCGGGAATTGAGGAGGAGAGCACAGTGACACGAGTGGGAGTAATCGGAACCGGGACGTATGGGGCGATTCATCTGGATGCGATCAGCCAGCGTCAGAGGCTTCTCGGCGACGTGGAGCTGGCAGGGTTTGCGGAAATCGACGAGACCAGGCGGCGGGAGACCGAGCAGCGCTACGGCGTGAGGGGCTACGCCAGCCACGGCGAGCTGATCGAGCGCGGGCGGCCGGAGGCGGTCACCGTGGTTACTCCGGATCACCTGCACTACCGGGTGGTCATGGACTGTCTGGACGAGGATCTGGCCGTGCTCGTCGAGAAGCCCTTCGCCACGAAAGTCGAGGAAGCCGAGGCCATGGCGGCCAAAGCGCGCGAAAAAGGGCTTCTCTGCCAGGTGGACTTCCACAAGCGCTTCGATCCCTACCATATCGATCTGAAGCTGCGCCTGGAGGCCGGAGAGCTCGGCAGCGTGCAGTACGGCTACTGCTGGATGGAGGACGTGCTGCAGGTTGGAACTTCGATGATCGGAAAGAAGAGCTGGGAAGACCAGGGCTCCCCCGCGTGGTTCCTCGGAATACACATGATCGATCTCAGCTACTGGCTGATGGGGCTGCCGAAGCCCGAGAGGGTGTACGCCACCGGCTTCAAGGGAAAGCTGAGCTCCATGGGCATCGACATCTACGACTCGGTGAAGGCGGAGGTCACCTACGCCAACGGAGCGGTGTTCACCTACGATACCTCGGTGATTCTTCCGGACAGCCACGAGTCGATCGTCCGCCAGGGAGTCAAGATCGTCGGCACCGAAGGCTTCATGGAAGTGAACAGCCAGTACCGGGGAGCCAGGGGGTGCACCACGGCGAAGGGCATGGAGACGCCGAATCTCGGCATGATGTACAGAAAGTTGTCGAAGAGCGGAGAAACGCTGAAGTTTGGATACCTGAACGACTCGATCTACGATTTCATCGACAACGTTCAGCACCTGCAGAACGGCGGGAAGCTGGAAGAGCTGGAGGGCGGGTACGCCTCTCCCGAGCAGGGGATCGAAACCACCAGGATCGGCGTGGCCATTCATGAATCAGCCAGGAGCGGACGGATACAGGAAATAAAACACTAACAGGAGAACATGATGAAAGAGAACTTCAAGAAACTCTACGAAACCGTTGACGGGGCGATCAAGAAGATACTGGCAACGGAAGAGTCATCGATCGACAAAGCTGCCCAGCTCGTCGCCTCGAGCATCGAGCGGGATCAGCTGGTGCACATCATCGGAACGGGAGGGCACTCGCAGATGGGAGCCATGGAGATGTTCTGGCGAGCCGGATGCCTGGCGCCGATGAATCCGCTTCTGGATCCGTCGCTGCTGCCCAGCATGGGCGCCAAGCACTCCAACTGGATGGAGCGCACGGAGGGACTGGCTCCTTCGATCCTGAGCGCCTACGAGGTCGCCTCCGGAGAGACCATCATCATCGTCAATGCCTACGGGATCAACCCGGTCACCATCGACACCGCCCTGGAATCCAAGAAGCGGGGCCTGAACACCATCGGGATCACTTCCACCTCTTTTGCCGAGAAAGTTCCCGCCGGGGTCGCCTCCCGGCATTCCACCGGCAAGAACCTGCACGAGATCGTGGATGTATTCATCAACTGCTACATGCCCCTGGGAGACGCCAGCGTGCAGATCGAGGGCTGCGCCCAGGCCGTGGCGCCCGTATCGACGATTCTCAACAGCTTCTGCCTCCATCTGCTGGTCATCGCCACCGTCGAGAAGCTGGTCAAGGCGGGTATCGAGCCGCCGCTGTGGATGAGCGCCAACCTGCCGGAGGGTGACGAAACGAACAAGCGCTGGCATGCCAGGTACAACCCCCGGGTCAAGCATCTGAGGTAGGTGGATCATGAAGATAGAAGGAATATCTGTTTTTACCGGCCGGCCGGTTACCGTACGGTGGGAGGGACAGACGATCACGGAGATCGCCGAGATCGAGTCTCGGGACGCGCTTCCCTATCTCTCCCCCGGATTTCTCGACATGCAGGTCAACGGCTACAACGGCAGCGACTACAGCCTGGATGATTTCGGCCCGGATCACCTGGTGAACATCATCGAAAGCATGGCCAGATCCGGCACGACCCAGCACGTACCCACCATCGTCTCCAGCCCGCAGGAGCGCATCCTGCGAAACCTGCGCATCCTGGCGGAGCAGATGGAGCGCTCCCTGGAAATCGAAAGCGCCATCGCCGGCATCCACATCGAGGGACCCTTCATCTCCTCGGAGGACGGGCCCCGAGGCGCCCATGACCCGGCGTACGTTCGGAATCCCAGCTTCGGGGACTTCCAGGCGTGGCAGGAGGCCGCCGGCGGGCGGATCTCCATCGTCACGGTCGGACCTGAGCGGGAAGGCGCCCTGGATTTCATCCGCAGGGTCAAAGAGCAAGGCGTGACCGTGGCGATCGGGCACACCGGCGCCGAGCCGCAGCAGATATGGAAAGCCGTGGAGGCGGGAGCCACGCTTTCCACCCACCTGGGCAACGGGAGCTACACGCAGATACCGCGGCTGAAGAACTACATATGGGAGCAGCTGGCCGCGGACGAGCTCACCGCGGGGATCATCTCCGACGGCTTCCACCTCCCCTCCTCGGTGGTCAAGGTGTTCACCCGCGCCAAGGGCCTGGATCGGCTGGTGCTGGTCAGCGACGTAGCCCTCCTGGGCGGATTCAGCCCCGGGGTCTACAAGTGGGGGAATCTGGACGTGGAGGTGTTCGACGACGGGCACCTGGGCCTTCCCGGAACGACCATCCTGGCCGGAGCCGCCCATCTTCTGGATTGGGACCTGGCGCACTACATGGAGTTCACCGGACTGGGGCTGGCCGAGTCGATCCCCCTGTGCTCGATCAATCCGGCCCGGGTGCTGGGACTTCCGAAATCCTACGGCCGGCTCGAAGAGGGAGCCCCGGCGAATCTCGTCACCTTCCGCTGGCAGCCCGGGGATGAGCGCCTGAAGATCGAGAGCACGATCCAGTCAGGCCGCCGGGTGTATGCGAGCAAGGGCGGCTGACTGGGCGGGTTGACTGGGTGATGGGAGGGTTCGGGCGGGTACGTGACTGGCTGAACGATCAGATCGGGCAGAGGGATTTCCGGGAGCTGCTGGGCGCCCTGCTGGTGGAGATGTGCTCGGTCAACACGATACCTTCGAAAGATCTTGCAGCCACGGCCGGGCGGGAGCAGGAGGTGTTCGCCCTCATCCGGCGGGCCCTCGAGAAGCACGGACCGGCAGGCCGGTTCCAGCTGCTTCCGATTGCCGGACGGATCAGCGAGCATCCCGCCTACAGCTTTCCCTACTACGCGGGAAGCACCGAGGCCTACCAGGGGCGGCACAACCTGCTGTTTTTCTGGGACGCGGAAGAGAAGAGCACCGGCCGCGGGCGGGCCGGTGCACCCGCAGCCGGTGCGCCCGGGATCGCGGTGAATGCGCATATCGACACCGTTGCCCCGTACCTGGAGGTGCGCACCGAGGGGCAGACCGTGCACGGCCGCGGTGCCTGTGACGACAAGAGCGGCTGCGTGGTCATGGTCGGCGCCCTGCAGCTGCTGCGGCGCATCCGGGAG
>JAFGQJ010000188.1 GCA_016935715.1 Spirochaetales bacterium | reverse complement strand
GCCCCGAAACCAACATGCCCCGGTGGGACGGAACGCGCCCGGACTACGAGCTTGCGGTGAGCGTGCTCCTGGATGCGGAGGATGATGATCCTTGAATCCGCCCCTCTCGGGGGGGTGCTGCATCAGGGCGGTCCGGGGATAGGCGCCGGGGCTAGCCCTCATCCCGTCTTCCACTTGATGATTCTGCCCGGCCGCTGTCCAGCAGCCGGAGCACATCCTCTGCGCTGTGCACGGGCAGCCGGCAGGCGTAATCCTGACAGACATAGATCGTCGCTCTGCCGTCGATGCTCTCCTGAAGCCGGGTGAAGGGAGCCAGCTCCGCTATCTCCGGCTGCTGCTCTCCGGCCGGACGGAACAACAGCACCTTGTTGGGCACGAAAGCCCGCCGCAGGTCCCGGGCTATCTCTTCGGCTTCGGGTGCGGAGGGGCCCGCGGCGATCACCACCTCGAAGCAGGGCCCGATCCTGAACTCCAGGCCGCAGAGCAGGAAGGTAAAGGCCGGCGGGCTGCTTTCCACCAGCTTCGAAGCGCTGCGGATCAGTTCGTCGGCCCTGTCCTGGTATTCAGGCTTCTGCAGAAGGCGGCCCAGCCTCAGCAGGTCGAGCAGCGCCACTGAACCGGCGGAAGGAAGAGCCCCGTCGGTGTCGTTGCGCTGCCGGACCAGGAGCTTCTCCCCCGCCTCCGAGGTGAGAAAGAATCCTCCCCAGGCGGGGTCCCAAAAATCCTCGATGAAGATCTCCATCAGCTCGGCGGCCCGCAGCAGATGGGTGCTGTCGAATGTGGCCTCGTACAGCTCGATCAAACCCCAGATCAGGTAGGCGTAGTCGGTGGCATAGCCGGCAATCCCCGCCTTCCCCCCGCGGTAGCGGCGCAGCAGCCGGCCTCCAGGGCTGCGGAGTTGCGACCAGATGAACGACAGAGCCTTCTGCGCCGCCTCGAGGTACGCGGGCTCTCCGAATGCGCCGCCCGCGCGGGCCAGGGCGGCGATCATCAGACCGTTCCAGCTGGTGAGTACCTTGTCGTCCTTGAGCGGGCGGACCCGCTGCTGCCGGCGCCGCAGAAGCTTCGACCGGATCGGGTCGGACATCCCGGCCTGCTGGGGAGAGCCGCCGTCGGGGCGCATATAGAGGATGTTGGAGCCCGTCAGCCGGCCGGTCGACTCCTCCCGGTAGTTTCCCTCCTCCGTGAGAGCGTACAGCTCCTCGAGGCCGGACAGCTCCTCCGGGCTCAGGATCGAAGCAAGCTCCTCCCGGCTCCAGGTGTAGAATTTGCCCTCCTCCCCTTCGCTGTCGGCATCCTCGGCGGAGGCGAAACCGCCCTCGGGTGTGACCATGTCCCTCAGCACATAGGTCACGATCTCCCCTGCCGTGCGGGCGTAGAGCTCCTTCCCCGTCGCCTGGTAGGCCTCGGTGTAGGCCAGAACCAGCATAGCCTGATCGTAGAGCATCTTCTCGAAATGAGGCACCTGCCAGAGGGCATCGGTGGAGTAGCGGTGAAAGCCGTAGCCCACGTGATCGAAGATGCCCCCCCCGCGCATCTCCGTCAGGGTCTTTTCCACCATCTGCAGGGCCCGATCCTCCCCGCTTCTCAGCCAGTAGCGCAGCAGAAAGAGGAGGTTGTGGGGGCTGGGAAATTTCGGCGCGCCGGAGAAACCGCCATGGCGCTCGTCGAACTGCCCGGACAGGCCCTGGTAGGCCAGCTGAAGAACGGACTGATCCAGCGGCGTGCCCCCGACTCGGGATTGGGAGGCCTCTTGCAGAGCCTGGAGGATCGACCGGCTCGACGAGTTTATCTCCTCCCGGCGGGTGGTCCAAACCTCTGCGATCTTGGGGATCAGCTCCAGCATCCCGGCCCGCCCGTGGCGGCTTTCCCTAGGAATGTAGGTCGTGGCGAAGAAGGGTTTCTGGTCCGGGCTCATCATGATCGTCAGGGGCCACCCGCCCCGGCCGGTGAGCAGCTGGGCCACGGTCATGTACAGCTCATCGATATCGGGACGTTCCTCCCGGTCCACCTTGATGTTGATGAAGGTGTCGTTCATCAGGCGGGCGACCTGCTCGTTCTCGAAGCTCTCCCGTTCCATCACGTGGCACCAGTGGCAGGTGGCGTAGCCGATGGAGAGGAAGATCGGCCTGTCCTTCTCCGCCGCCTCGCGGAAGGCCTCCTCGCCCCATGGATACCAGTCCACGGGGTTTGCCGCGTGCTGCAGCAGATAGGGGCTGTTCTCGTGCTGCAATCGATTCAAAATCCATTGCTCCTTGTGGCTGCCGGCCGCTCGGGCCGCCGCGCTAAGCCGGTCGGGCCGCCGAGCCGCAGACCGGGCAGTCCGGGTCCCTGTCGAAGCCGACCTCCTGGAACTCCATGGACTCGCCGTCGCAGAAAAGCAGGCGCCCTTTCAACAGCCTCCCCGTGCCTGACAGGAATTTGAGCGCTTCCAGCGCCTCCAGGCAACCCAGCACCCCGGCGGCGGCCCCGAGAATCGGGAAGACGCCCGTGGGGGGAGCTTCGGGCACCAGGCAGGCCAGGCAGGCGGTCTGCGGCGGCTGGATGAAGGCGATCTGGCCGCACAGCCCGCTCACCCCGGCATGGACCAGGGGAACGGCTGCCCGCACTGCGTAATCGTTCAGGACATAGCGGGTCGGGAAGTTGTCCAGGCAGTCGACCATCAGGCGGGCCGGGCCGAGCAGGGATGCGATGTTGTCCGACCCGATCCGTTCACTCAGCGGCACGACACGGACGGCCGGATTGATCCGCTCCAGCGTCCTGAGGGCGGAAACGGCCTTGTTCTCCCCGATCTGATCATCTGCGTGCAGGATCTGTCGGTTGAGGTTCGACAGCTCCACCGCCCCGCAGTCGCAGATCCTGAGAGTCCCCACCCCGGCGGCGGCCAGGTACAGGGCCACCGGGCTGCCCAATCCCCCGGCCCCGGCAATGAACACGCAGCTTTCCTTGATCGCTCTCTGCGCCTTCTCCCCCCAGGAGGGGAGGATCATCTGGCGGCGGTAGCGCTCCCTGTCCTCCGGGCTCAGCTTCATCAGGTCTCTATGGATCGCTGGTAGGCGGCGGCATCCATGAGCTGTTCGGCCTCTTTCGGGTCGTCCATGTGGAGGGTGAAGATCCAGCCGTCTCCGAACGGATCCCCGTTGATGATTTCCGGTTCATCCCGGAGCCGGATATTGACCGAATGGATCTCCCCGCTGAGCGGACAGGGCAGGTCATTCGTCGATTTCACGGACTCGATGGTGCAGACGATTTCTCCCCTGGCGACTTTCCTGCCCGTCTCCGGAAGCTCGACATAGACGATCTCTTCGAGCTCTTTCTGGGCATGTTCAGTGATACCGAAGCGGGCGTTGGTCCCCTCGATGTGCACCCAGAGATGCTCCTCCGTGTATTTCAGCTCCTCCTCGTTCATCATCGGCTCCTTCCATCTTGATTGTGCTGTCCTGGTCGTGCGTTCATGATCCTGCTTTCCGTTGGCAGAATCCTAATGAAGATCGTAGAGCAAAATACCCCGGTTGGCAAGAAAATACGCCGAACCTCGTTTTGCCTTTCGCCTATACAGATAGTATTCTATATAGTAAGTTATAAGCCGAGCATTCCAGCGACGTTTTCACGAAAAAATACCAGGTGCGGGAGGAGAGGAACCCATGACCAAGCAGGAGATACTCAACACCCTGGAGATGATTCTCAATGAAGCCCACACGGCGGTGCTGGCCACTTCGGACGCGGAAGGGAAACCCCACATCCGCTGGATGACCCCCGCGCTGCTGCGCGGCCGCAGCGCCGCTGTCTACGCGGTAACCTCTCCCCGCTTCGGAAAGGTCGTCCAGCTGGAAGCGCATCCGGAGGTGGAGTGGATGTTTCAGACTCCCGTCCTGGACACGATCGTCACCATAAGAGGCCGGATGAATATCGTGGACAATCCCTCGATACTCTCGGAGGTTCTGGAGTCCCTGGGGCCTTTCATGCGTTCCTTCTGGAAGCTCAAAGGGGATGAGAGGGATCTGGTCGTTCTGGAGACGATTATAGACGAAGCGATCTACTACAAGCCCATGAAAGGCCTCAAGGAGGTCGTGGGCGGTTGGAGAAAGGGCAGCTGACATGGGAAAGAGCAGTACGAGCGGCTCGAATGGAGCGAAGAAGGCACCGGAGAAGAAAACACCGGAGAAAAAAGCACAGGAGAACAGACAACCGGCGAAAAAGCCCGCTGCAGACGACAAGGCCTTCCGAACGGATTTGCTGCGGCGGATGCTGCTGATCCGCCGGGTCGAGGAAAAGGCGGCCCAGATGTACGGTTTGCGCAAGATCGGAGGGTTCTGCCACCTGTACATCGGCCAGGAAGCGGTGGCCGTGGGCGCGGTGGCGGCGCTGGACCTCGAGCATGACTACGTGTTCACCGCATACCGGGATCACGGCCACGCTCTGGCCTGCGGCATGGATGCCAAGGTCATGATGGCGGAGCTGTACGGCAAGGCCGCGGGCTGCTCCAGAGGCAAGGGCGGTTCCATGCATCTGTTCGACGCGGAACGGCACATGCTCGGAGGAAACGGCATCGTGGGAGCGCACATCCCCGTGGCAACCGGGGCGGCCCTGAAGATCAGGTACAAGAAGGAGAACGGGGTGGTGCTGTGCTTCTTCGGCGACGGAGCGATTCACCAAGGCTCGTTTCACGAAAGCCTCAACCTGGCCAAGATCTGGAATCTGCCGATCGTCTACATCTGCGAGAACAACCAGTACGGCATGGGAACGGATTTTCGGCGTGTTTCCGCGGTCACCGATTTTTCCAAAATGGGTGTGTCCTACGACATTCCCGGGTCTCAGATGGATGGCATGGATGTGCTCGAGGTTCACGGGGCGGTGAAAGACGCGGTGGAGCGGGCGCGCGAAGAGCATCAGCCCAGTTTCATCGAAGCTGTAACCTACCGCTACAAGGGCCACTCGATGAGCGACCCGGCCACCTACCGCACGAAAGAGGAGCTGGCGGAGTACAAGAATCAGGATCCGATCCTGATTCTGAAGGCAAAGCTGCTCGAAGCCAAACAGCTCAGCAACGAAGAGTTCGACGAGATCGACGCCGAATGCAAGCAGATCAGCAACGACGCCGCCCGATTCGCAGAAGACAGCCCGCAGCCGGCGGTGGAAACGCTCTACGAAGACGTGTTGGTGTAGGGGAGGAACAGCTCATGCCAGTAATTGCTTTTCGCCAGGCCCTTAAAGATGCCATGGACGAGGAGATGGCCCGGGATGAGAACGTCATCCTGATGGGTGAAGAGGTGGCCCAATACGACGGCGCCTACAAGGTCAGCCAGGGCCTGTTGGACAAGTACGGGCCGGAGCGGGTCATCGACACACCGATCACCGAAGAGGGATTCACCGGGGCGGGGATCGGCGCCGCTCTGGTCGGCTTGCGGCCGATCGTCGAATGGATGACCCTCAACTTCTCCGCCCAGGCCTTCGACCAGGTCCTCAACAATGCGGCCAAGATGCTGCACATGTCCGGCGGCCAGCTGAAGGTGCCGATCGTTTTCCGGGGTCCCAACGGCCCCGCCGAGTACCTGTCCAGCCAGCATTCCCAGTCCTTCCAGGCCTTCTACAGCCACATTCCCGGCATCAAGGTGGTGGCTCCCTCCACCCCCTATGACGCCAAGGGAATGTTGAAATCGGCGATCCGGGACGACAACCCGGTTGTCTTCGTCGAGGCGGAGCTGATGTATGCCTGGAAGGGAGAAGTTCCCGAAGAGGAGTATCTTGTCCCCTTAGGCAAGGCGGAGGTCAAACGCGCAGGAGAGGAGGTGACCCTCATCAGCTTCTCCAAGCCGATGCAGATGGTCCTGGAGGCGGCGGAAGCTCTGGAGAAGGAGGGCTACAGCGCCGAGGTTCTGGACCTGCGTTCCCTGCGGCCGCTGGATGAGCAGGCGGTGTTCGAGTCGGTGCGCAAGACCAACCGCTGCGTGGTCGTCGACAACGACTGGCCCGTGGCCGGCTTCGCCTCCTGGCTAGGCTGGCTGATTTCGAAGAACTGCTTCGACAGCCTGGACGCTCCGGTGGAGCTGGTGACCATGGAGGACGTGCCCATGCCCTACAACCACGCGATGGAGCTGGCCGTGCAGCCCTCGGTGGAGAAGATCCTGGAGGCGGCCAGGAGGGTGATGTACGTATGAGGCGGGTTTTGCGGCGCCGGGCGGAGATTCCCGGCGCTCATCACGAACAAGGAGAGCAAGCCGATGGCTGAGCAGGTACTGATGCTGGCCCTCTCTCCCACCATGGAGGAGGGGACGATCGTCAGCTGGCACAAGCAGGAGGGCGATCCGGTCGCCCAGAGCGATATCATCTGCGAGGTGGAGACCGACAAGGCCACCATGGAGTACGAGTCGGTCAACGAGGGCACCCTGCTCAAGATCCTGGTCCCCGAGGGCGGCCAGGCCAAAGTCGGGGATCCCATCGCCGTGGTGGGGGAATCGGGGGAGGACATAAGCTCGCTGGTCGAAGAGGCCAGGGAGAAGGCGAAGGGGGATTCCGCAGGGCAGACCGCAGAGGCGGAAGAGGCCTCAGAGGCGAAGGGGACCGCAGGTGCGGAAGAGGCCTCAGAGGAGAAACAGCCGGCAGAGGCGGCGCCGTCTGCCGGAGTGCCGTCGGCAGGCGCAGCGCCCTCCGGAGAGATCAAGGCCTCCCCCCTGGCGCGGAAGATGGCCGGGGAGAGGGGAATCGACCTGCGCTCCCTGAGCGGCAGCGGCCCGGCGGGGCGGATCGTAAAGCGGGACATCGAAAAGGCCCTGCAGCGGGGTGCCGCCCACGGTCCGGCCGCGGCCGCGGGGCGGGGAGGGCCGGCGGCCTTCGCGCCCGCGGGCATGGCAGCCGCGGCAGCCGGTCCGACCGCATCCGGCAAGGATGAGAGCGTTCCCGTATCGGGGAAGCGCAAGATCATCGCCCGGCGTCTGTCGGATTCCAAGTATTCCGCTCCCCATTACTACCTGCGTATCGACGTGGACGCCGGCCCCATGATGGCCGCCCGGCAGCGGCTCAACGCCCGCCTGCCCAAAGAATCCGGAGGGAAGGTGTCTCCCAATTCCTTCCTGATCAAGTTCGTCGCAGAAGCCCTGAAGCGCTACCCCGCCGTCAACTCCAGCTGGCAGGGGGATACGATCCTGCGCTTCGGCAGGATCGACGTGGCGCTGGCCGTGGCCCAGGAGGACGGCCTGATCACGCCGGTAGTGCGGGACTGCGGGGCCAAGGGGATCGTGCAGATCGACAGGGAGCTCAGGGTCCTGATCGACAAAGCCCTGGCCAACAAGCTGAGCCCGGAGGAGTACAACGGCGCCACCTTCACCATCAGCAGCCTGGGTATTTCGGGGATCCTGGAGTTCACCGCCATCATCAATCCTCCCGGCTCGGCCATCCTGGCGGTGGGAAGAATCCACAAGGTTCCCGTGGTCGAGGAAAACGGCTCCATAGGGGTGCGTTCCCAGATGATGCTGACCCTCTCCTGCGATCACAGGGTGATCGACGGAGCGGTCGGGGCGGCTTTTCTGTCGGATCTGAAAGCCATGATCGAGTATCCAATCGATCATCTGTACGGATAAAGGAGAGCTGTATGGCGAATTACGACTACGATCTGCTGGTGCTCGGCTCCGGACCTGGAGGATACGTGGCTGCCATCCGGGCGACGCAGCTGGGGATGAAGGCGGCGGTCATCGAGAAGGACAAACCGGGCGGGGTGTGTCTGAACATCGGCTGCATCCCCTCCAAAGCCCTGATCCACCAGGCGGAGCTGATGCGCTCGGGCAAAGAGCTGGAGAACATCGGCGTGAAGGTCGAGGCGTCGGCTCTGGACTACGGCAAGGTCTTGGCCTTCTCCCGCAAGGCGGCGGATACGCTTTCCCGTGGAGTAGGGTTTCTGCTGAAGAAGAACAAGATCGATCTGATCAGCGGGGAGGGGACGATCAGCTCGGCCCACCAGATCGAGGTCGAAGGGCACGGTCCGGTTACGGGCAGGAATCTGATCATCGCCACCGGCTCCCGTCCCAGGTCGATTCCAGGGTTCGAGCTCGATGAAAAAACGGTGCTTTCCTCCACCGGAGCGCTGATGCTGGAGAAGCTGCCCGGCAGGATCTGCGTTTTGGGCGGAGGGGCGATCGGGGTGGAGTTCGCCCATATCATGAACGCCTTCGCGGTGGAGGTGCACCTGGTGGAGATGCTGGATCACCTGCTGCCCCTGGAGGACGAGGAGGCCGTGGAGGTGCTGGTGCGCTCCTTCAAGAAGCGGGGCATCAAGATCTATACCTCGACCAAGGCGAGCGGGTACGCGAAGAGCGGCAAGGCGGTGAAGGTCACTCTGGAGGGCAAGGAGGGCAAGAAGGAGCTGGAGGTGGATCAGATCCTGCTGGTGGTGGGACGGCTTCCCAACACCGACGGCATCGGTCTGGAGAAGCTCGGCATCAAGCTGGAAAAGGGTTTCATCCCGGTGGGGGATTACTACCAGACGTCGGTCGAAGGAGTGTACGCCATCGGGGACGTGCTGAGCTCGCCGATGCTGGCCCACGTGGCCTCCAAGGAGGGGGAGATCGCCGCGGAGCACATCGCCGGCCATCCGACGCCGGCCAGGCTCGATCCCCATGCCATTCCCGGCGCAGTCTACTGCGAGCCCCAGCTGGCCAGCTTCGGATATACGGAAAAAGCGGCCAAGGAAGCGGGGGTTCAGTTCGAGAAGGCCGTCTTCCCGTACCGCGGTGCGGGAAAATCCGTGGCCATCGGCAGATCCGAGGGGTTGCTGAAGCTGCTGGTGGAAAAGGAGACACGGGAGATCCTGGGCGCCCACCTGGTGGGGGCCGAAGCGACAGAGTTGATCCACGAGATCCTGCTGGCCAAGACCGCGGAGCTCCTGCCCGAGGATATCGCCGTGATGACCCACGCCCATCCCACGCTGTCGGAGGCAGTGATGGAGACGGCCCGCATGGCCGAGGGCTGGGTCATCCACGTCTGAGCCGTTTCTCGAGCAGACCCCTGCTCCCATGGGCATGATCGATCTGGCCGGACAGACGGTTCTGATCACCGGAGCCGCCAAGCGGGTGGGGCGAATCATAGCCTGCGCCCTGGCCGATGAGGGTGTCAACGTCATCCTTCACTACAACAGCTCCCGCGGAGAAGCCGGGGCGCTGGTCGCTGAGCTGCGGCGCCGCGACGTCGGAGCCTGGGCGCTGCAGGCTTCGCTGGCCGACCCCGCCGACATCGAGCGGATGTGGGAGCAGGCCGTGCAGCGCGCGCCCGGGGGGAGAATCCCGTTATTGGTAAACAACGCCTCGGTTTTCACCTCGGATACGCTGGGCTCCCTCGAGCTCGAGCAGCTGGAGCGGAATCTCAACGTCAATGCTCTGGCGCCGCTGCATCTGACGCGGCTGTTTGCCGCCCAGTGGCAAGCCGGCGGGCGGGCGCCGGAGATGCCCGGGTGCGTGGTCAACCTGCTGGACAGCCGCATAGGCGGCTACATGAAGAGCCACGTCTCCTACGCCCTGAGCAAGCGCATGCTCTTCAGCCTCACCCGCATGCTGGCCCTGGAGCTGGCCCCGAGGCTGCGGGTCAACGCCGTGGCCCCGGGGATGATCCTGGCACCGGAGGGAGGCGGCGGAGAGGAGCTGGGGCGGCTGGCGGTCCGGGCGCCTCTGGCGCGCTGGGGTGCGCCGGAGGACGTGGCCGGCGCCGTGGTTTTCCTGCTGCGAAACGACTACATCACCGGGCAGGTGATCTACGTGGACGGGGGCGCCTTCATGAGGGAGGGTCTCTATGGCTGAGTCGGGAGACAGGATCTTTCTGGAGGATCTGCGGGTGAGCTGCGTCATCGGCGCCCGTCCGCAGGAACGCCGGGGCAGGCAGGAGATACGGATCGATGTCTGCCTGTACGCGGATCTGCAGAAAGCCGGGCGCAGCGACCGGCTGGAGGACACGGTGGATTACGGCTGCCTGGCCCGGGAGATAACGGACATGGCGGAGAGCTCCTCCTTCCAGCTTCTGGAGCGCCTGGCCGAAGAGGTGGCCGCCCTGGCCCTGGCCAGCCCCAAGGTGCGGCGGGTGGAGGTGAAGGTGAGCAAGCCCCACGCCCTGCCCAGGGGTCGGGCTGCGGCGGTGCAGGTGGTGCGGGACCGCAGCTCGGGTACGCGCCCGATGGACCTCGGCGGCCTCGTCTGAGCTGCCGGTACAGCTGCCGGCCGGCTCCCGACGGGCAAGGGCCAGGAAGGTTCTTTCCCGCGAATCCGCCGCTACGCCCCGGCAGCCAAAAGCCGCTCCATGAACTCTCTGGCTTGATAGGCGCTTTCCGGCGGGGGCGGGGTGCGCAGCTCCAGGACAAAAGGACCGTCGAAGTCGATTTGTTTCAAGATCGAGGCTACCGGAGGCCAGTCGATGTTGCCCCGCCCCGGCACGGCATGGTCATCTTTGATGCCGTGGTTGTCCGAAATATG
>JAFGQJ010000187.1 GCA_016935715.1 Spirochaetales bacterium | reverse complement strand
GCCGCAGCCCGCTTCCTTCTCACGGCCCCCCGCCAGGTTCTCTGAAAGAAGTAGACGACCGTGAGCAGGGCCACGAAACCGGCCAGAAGGATGACGAACAGCCGGATCTCTTCCGGGTTCCTCCGGAATCCGGATGCCAGTCCCTCGAAGATGTATTCAAGTGCGTCTGAATTGAAAGAAAACATCGAAATACTCCCTCAATATGGAGGCAAAAATTGTGCCATGTTGCCCCCGAGGCGGAGCACACCGGCGTGAGAAATCGCGATTTGGTACGGCAATTGCTTGCGGAAGGCAGAGGGTCGTCTCCGGGCAACGGCCGGGCTCCGCAATCCGGTCGAGCACCCCCGGGAACGAGCAGCGTAACAGGTTGTAAAAGTTACCCAGAGGCAGGTCCACTGGGGGTAATAAATACACGTGAATGGAGGCAATGTGGCAAATATTTTTTCGAGGAATCCCATCAAGCGTGCCCTTAGACATACGCGACGGTTTCGGGATATCGCCGGGATACTGATCAAGTACGGATTCGGCGAGATCCTTGACGCCCTCAGTCTCGGGCGAAGCAGGGGGCTGATAGGCAGGCTGCTGCCCAAACGCGGCAAGGAGCTGGCCCGCCGGTATACGAGCTGGCAGCGCCTGCGCATGGCACTGGAGGAGCTGGGGCCGACCTTCATCAAGTTCGGCCAGATCATCAGCGCCCGCCACGATCTGCTGCCCGAAGAGCTGATCGAGGAGCTCAGGAAGCTCCAGGACGCCGTTCCCCCGTTCGATCATCAGCGGGCCATCGCCATTATCGAAGAACAGCTGGGGGCGCGGATCGAAGAGCTGTTCACGGATTTCGATACCTCTCCCGAAGCCTCCGCTTCCATCGCCCAGGTCCACAAAGCAAGGCTCCCCGACGGCAGGGAGGTAGCCGTCAAGGTCCGGCGGCCGGATATCGAGGAGGTCGTCCGCACGGACATCGAGATTCTCGAAAATCTGGCCGTCCTGAGCGAACGCACCCTGCCCAACGCCAGGCTGTTCAATCCCCGCGGCCTGGTGGAGGAGTTCCGCCGGCAGATCATGAGGGAAATGAACCTGGCCCTGGAGCTTCTGAACCTGGAGAAGTTCCAGTCACTTCTCGAGGATGAGGAATACCTGCGGCTTCCCGGAACCGTTCGCGACTATTCCACGGACAAGGTGCTGACCCTGGAGTACGTACCCGGAACGCCCCTGGCCCGGATCCTCGAGGATCCCGGCAAATACGAGCACAGCGAGCTCCTGGGGGACCGCCTGGCGGACCTCCTGTTGAAGCAGATCTTCGAAACGGGTTTTTTCCACGCCGATCCCCACGCGGGCAACCTTCTGGTGCTCGACCAGGCGCGAATCTGCTACTTCGACTTCGGCATGATGGGAACGATCAGCGACCGGCAGCGGGAGCGGCTCAGCACTCTGATGTTCGGGATCAGCAAGCGCAATTCCGAGCTGGTTGCCCGTACCCTGCTGGAGATGACCCGCGCCGAGCAGACGGTGGACAGGGAAGCCTTCGAGATACAGGTCTTCCAGCTCCTGGAACGCTACCTGGACCTGCCCCTGGAGTACGTGGACATCCGCGGCATCTTTTCCGATCTCACCGAGCTCATCGTCTCCTTCCGCCTGCGCATGCCCCGCAATCTCAACCTGATGATCAAGACCCTGATCATGATGGAGGGAATCGGCAGAAAGCTGAATCCGGAGTTCCAGCTCATCGAGAAGATCGAACCCTACGCTTCCAGGCTCTTTTCCCGCAAGTTCGATCCCCGGGCGCTCCTGGAGCAGGCCTCCCTTTCTTCCCTGGACTACGGCCGGCTGTTCAAGGAGCTTCCCGTGCGCACTTCGGATCTTCTGAGAACTCTCACCAGGGGGGACATGCGTCTGAACATGCGCTTCACCGGGCTGGACGCCCTGCGATTCGTGCTGGACGCCGTGAGCAACCGTCTGGTCTTCGGTCTGATCCTTTCGGCACTGCTGATCAGCTCTTCGATGGTCATGCTGTCCGGAATGCCGCCGGTGTGGAGGGATATCCCCGTAATCGGCCTGGCCGGCTACCTGATCTCGGCGCTCATGGGCGTTGTCTTCGTCTTCTCCTGGTTTCGCAACAAGGCCCGGAGGCGCCGCAGATAAACCGTCAGATGGCACAAAAACTGCATGTACTATACATGAGAGAGACGACATGAATGGAATGAGACAAACCGGCAACGGGCAGAGAAACCGGGGACCGGATCAGCAGGGACGGAACCCTTTCGGCAATTTCAACCTGTCCAGGGGAATGATCGTCTTCCTGATCATGCTGGGCATCATCCTCCTGCCCTGGCTTCTCTCGCTCATGGCTGGCGGGAAGCGCTTCCAGGTGCCCTACACCACTTTCCGCAGGCAGCTGGAGGCGGACAACGTGCAGCGCATCGTGGTCCAGGGGGAGAAGATAAGCGGTACGTTCCGGGACCCTTCTCAGGTCGGGCCGGTTCAGCAGGGAGATACGGTACCGCAAACGTTTATCACCTACCTGCCCTCCTTCGGAGACGGCGAGCTTCTGAGCCTGCTGGAGTCGAAAAACGTGGAGGTCGTCACCCAACCGGCGAGTGACCGCAACTGG
>JAFGQJ010000186.1 GCA_016935715.1 Spirochaetales bacterium | reverse complement strand
GCGGAAGGAGGCGGCGTACACCTTCACCATGATCAGAACCAGGTAACCGACGAGCAGGTAGATGCGGGGAATGAGGGCCCTGCGCTGCGCTTCCTGCTCCTCGATGAACAGGTGGTAGGTGGCCAGGGCGATGATCGTTGAAAAGAGAAGTCCGAGCAGCAGGGGAAAGGCGGCCACCGTGCCGGTGAACAGCAGCCAGCCGGCCATGAGGTACAGAACGGTCATGACGATCCGTACGATTTTCCACTTCTGAAGAACGTCCATCTATCTATCCCTCCCTGTCCTCTGCCCGGCGCAGGACCTGCAGGATCTCCTCGGGGGTGTCAGCCTCCAGCAGGGTTCGGCGGAAGCCGCTGTCGCGCAGCAGCCTCGAGAGGTGGCTCAACAGCCGCAGGTGAGCGTACTCCTGATGTTTCGGCCCCACGAGGAGGAATATCAGATTCACCGGCTGGTTGTCCACGGAGTCGAAACGAAGGCCCTCCCGTTTGCGGCCGAAGGCCATTACCGTTTGCTCCACATCCGGGCTCAGCAGGTGGGGAATGGCTATCCCTGAACCGATCCCCGTGCTGGTGAGCTTTTCGCGATCGATCAGCCCGCCCAGGGTCGCTTCGGGATCCCGAATCCTGCCGGCCCGATGAAGAAGCTCCACCAGCTCCTGGAGTGCTTCGTTCTTTTTCCGCGCCTCCAGCTCCAGCTTGATGGCGTCGATCTCCAGCAGATCAGCGAGGGTGTTCATGAATCCTCCTCCGGCCTGCGCAGACCCCGCACGTAGTCGACGGGAACCGAGAACAGCACTCCCGTTCCCGGTTCGTTCAACGGTCCGCACACCTTTTCGATCAGCTCCTCGAGCTTCTTTATCTTCTCCTCTTTGTCCACTACCGAGATAATCGTCTTGTTGTAGGGCTTGTTCCCCTTCATGAACTCCTTGAAGCTGGCGAACAGGGGAACTTCGTAGGTGAGAAACCGGCCCATCCCTTCGGAATCCAGGATGGTGGCCCCGGGCACCTCCGCTTCCACGTAGGCGGCGAGCACTTCGTCGAGGAGCTCTTCCTTGTTCAAAATGAAGACGACCAGCTTCATCGCATACCGTGCTTTCGTGGTACACCGGCATGGGGCCGCAGCCACAGCAGTACCGACATGCCCAGGTTAGTCTTTTCGGCCCGAGAGGTCAAATGGTTGCGCGGCGCACCAGCTTGATGCCCTCGTCGACCAGCAGCACCGTGGCACTCACGGCCGCCACACGGAGCCAGTCGACCAGGGACAGCGGGGTGGTGGAAAGCAGGTTGCGGCCAACCTCCGTGTGAACTGCAAGAATCTGCAAAACGATGGCGAGGCCCACGCCGGCATTCAACCAGCGATTCCCGAAGAATCCCAGTGAGAAAACCGAACGACGGCGCGACCGGGCGCTGTACGCCTTGAACCACTGAAAGGCAGCCAGGGTCGTGAACGCCATCGACTGGGCGCGTTCAATACCGGTCGCTTCCAGTTCCCTCCAGAAGGCGAACAGGGTCCCCGCTGCGATCACGACGGCCAGAATGGACATGCGCCGCAGCATGGGAGCGTCCAGGATGGGGCTGCCCGGCCTCCGCGGCGGCTCACCCAGAACGTCCCGGGCATTCGGTTCCAGTCCAAGAGGGATGTCGCACACCCCGTCCGTGATCAGGTTGATCCAGAGGATCATGACCGCGGTCAAGGGCAGCGGCAAACCTAGTACGAGCGAAGCGACCAGGGCGAGCACCTCTCCCAGGTTGGTGGCCAGGAGGTAGAAGATGACGCGTTGCAGATTGTTGAAGATGACGCGCCCCTCCTCCACTGCGCTCACGATGGAGGCGAAATTGTCGTCTGCGAGCGTCATGTCGGATGCGTTGCGCGCCACTTCGGTTCCGGCGATACCCATCGCGACGCCGATGTCCGCACCCTTCAGCGCAGGCGCGTCGTTCACGCCGTCGCCGGTCATGGCGACCACCTCGCCGTGATCTTTCAGTGCCTTCAATATCCGAAGCTTGTGGGAAGGAGAGACGCGGGCGAAGACGCCGGGACCGAATGCATGGCGAACGAGCTCCTCGTCGCTCATGCGCTCGACCTCCAGGCCGGTGGCTGCCTGGTCAGCCTCTCCGGCGATGCCGGCCTGGCGGGCGATGGCCGCCGCCGTGATCGCGTGGTCACCGGTCACCATGACCACGTGGATTCCGGCTTTCCGGGCGTCCGCGATCGCCTGCACGGCGTCTTCCCGGGGCGGGTCGATCATTCCCCAGAGCCCCACGAAGGTCAGTCCGGCGACATCCTCATCGCCAAGCTCCTCGAGACCGGGCGAATCGCGGTAAGCAGCGGCGATCACCCGCAGCGCTCCTCCGGCGAGCTCTTCGTTCTTGTCGAGAACCTGTTTACGCAGCTCGTCGGTCAGTTCCACCGGCTGGTCTTCGCTCACCATGCGCGAACATCGATCGAGGATGCGCTCGGGCGCCCCTTTTGCCAGGATCCGCCTGTCTCCGTCCGACTCAACGAGAACCGCCATGTACTTGCGGTCGCTGGAGAAGGGAACCTCATCGATCCGGCGCGGCCGATCCTCTTCCGCCGCCCCGATGCCCAGCCCCTTGAGCGACGCGGCCAGGATGGCCGTCTCCGTGGGACTGCCGTCCAGGCGGCGCTCGCCCTGGCGGTCGACGAGCCGGGAGTTGTTCGCACCCATTCCGATGGAGTGCAGTCGCCGGACAACGATCTGTTCATCCGGATCGGCCCCATGGTTCTCAGCCACCACCCTGCCCTCGAGAGCGTGGCCCTCGCCGCTGACGGCGTAATCCTTTCCTCCGGCCCAAATGTGTGTAACGGTCATCTGGTTGCGGGTAACGGTTCCGGTCTTGTCCGTGCAGATGACGGTAGTTGAGCCCAGAGTTTCCACGGCGGACAGCCTGCGAATGATTGCGTTGCGTCTGGACATCCTCTTGACGCCGATCGCGAGTGTTACGCTGATCACTGCCGGCAGGCCTTCGGGGATCGCAGAGACGGCAACGGCCACGGAGAACAGCGCCATCTCCACCCACGCCTGTCCGGTGGCTACTCCCACCCCGAAGACGGCGACAGCCAGGCCGATGCCTACCCCGCCGAGTATCCCGCTCAGCCTGCTCATTCGTTTCTGAAGGGGGGTGGCCTCTTTCTCCGTTGTCTCGACCTGTTCGGCAATGACGCCGAGCTGGGTACGCATTCCGGTGGCGACGACCACCGCCTCCCCCCTTCCTCCCACCACGGATGTGGACATGTGAACCACGTTCGTACGGTCGGCGAGCGCCGTTTCCCGGGGCAGCGACTTGCTGACCTTTGCGACCGCCTCCGACTCGCCGGTGAGCATGGACTCATCCACGCGCAGATCGTACGAAGCGATCACGCGCCCGTCCGCCGGTACGCGGTCCCCGGTTTCCAGGACGATGATGTCCCCCGGAACCACAAGGGCCGCCTTGATCAGCTCTACCTGACCGTCGCGCTTCACGCGAGCCTGCGGGGCGGCAAGACGCTTGAGAGAGGCGAGGGCCTTTTCGGCCTTGTACTCCTGAAAAAACCCGAGTGCGGTGTTGATCAGGATGACCGCAAGGATGACCGCGGCATCGGTGTAATGTCCGGGGATGAGTGATACGGCGGCCGCTCCGGCCAGTAGATAGATCAGAGGACTGTGGAGTTGCCGCAGCAGCAGAGAGAACACAGAAGTCTCTCGCTCACCACGAAGGATATTCTCTCCGGACTCTTCGAGCCGTTCCCGCGCCTGCTCCCCGCTCAAGCCTTCGCGATTGCTCGAGAACCGATCAAGGTATTCGTCTGCTTCGCCGTGATGCCAGGGGGTGTCCTTCTCGTTTACGTTCTCGGCCATTTGTTGTCCGTCCGTGTCCCGGTTTCGTAAAACGTAAACCGGTGTCTGCGCAAGGTCAAGTTGAGGAAAAGCCCCGGACGCGACCACACCTGTTCTTGACGAGCCGGGAAGGATTGTCTATATTTTTCACCTATCTGCGACACACTGATAATGTTCTACGCTGGCGGTACCGATTCATGCTATCCATTCGCGGGGTGAACAAGTCGTTCGGGGCTCTGCGGGCCCTGAACGACGT
>JAFGQJ010000185.1 GCA_016935715.1 Spirochaetales bacterium | reverse complement strand
CGGGTTGCCGCGCCGAGCGCTACCTCACGCCGTGCTCTACCTCACGACGATCTTGATCAGCGTGCCCGCGGGAAGCTCATCGTCGAGCCGCATTCCGTTGAGGATCGCGTGGGCTTCCAGCTTGTCCCGGGCCACGCCGTAGCCCTCCAGGGTCCGGCGCAGGGTTCCCTGCCCCGAGGCCTTTCTCACGGCCAGGCGCTGAGGTTTGACATTGATCCTGGCCGGGTCGCTGAGGTTGCGAAACTGCCCGATGCTCTGATCGAACGCGGGCAGGTAGCTGCTGAACTGCTGCTGCGCCGTGTAGGCCAGGAACACGTACACCAGGCCGTCCTTCCGGATGAAGCAGGCCAGTACGCGCAGGACTCCCTGCTCGGTGCCTACGTCGCAGACCAGGCGCTCAGCGGCCAGACCGTTGATGCTCCTTGCCTCCGAGCTCACCACCACCGCCTGGGCATCGACAACGAACGCCTGCGCCGCGGCGGCGGGGCTGGCCGCCTGGGACAGGGACAGCAGGATCACCGCATCCTGAGCCTGGGTGAAGATCTGCACCTGGGAGGGGGTGTTGTTGAGCTGCCAGCCGGCGGGAACCGGAAACTGGAACCTGAGCTCCGGATGATAGAACATCTGCCCATCCACGTAGCCGTGGCGCGGATCTTCGCCGAAGATCAGACCGTCCAGGCGCCTCAGGTACGCGTCGCGGTTGTGCTGAAGCGGAACCTGCGGATTGGCCTCCTGCCACTCCCGGGCGGCGTTCCTGATTGCGACGATCCGGTCCGGGGGATTGGGGTGGGTGGAGAACCAGGCCGGAAGCCCGTCCTGCCCCTGCGAGGGGTTGAGCCGCTCCAGGGTCACGAACAGGTTGGCCATTTGATTTGCATCGTATCCTGCCTTCGAGGAATACAGCACGCCCAGATCGTCGGCCTGCCGCTCGTTTTCCCGGCTGAAGCTCAGGAACAGCATGCTGATACCCACCTGGGCCAGGCCGGCGTACTGTCTGAACACTTCCGAGAATATCGCACCCAGGCCCAGCCCCAGCTGTGCGGCCTGGGTCCGGCTGTACTGCTTGGCGCTGTGCCGTGCCGCGATGTGGCCCAGCTCGTGGCCAATGACCCCGGCAAGCTCGGCCTCGTCATTCAGGTAGGCCAGGATGCCCCGCGTCAGGTACACGAAGCCGCCGGGTACGGCGAAGGCGTTGACCACCGGGCTGTCCAGCACCTTGAACGAGTAGTCCAGGTTGGGACGGTGGCTCAAAGCCCCCATCCTCCGCCCCATGGCATCGACGTACGCACCGAGCTCCTGATCCGTGTAGTGGCCGTAGGACTGCAGGATCTGGGGGTCCGTCTGCCTGCCCAGGGCGAGCTCGTCACTCTCGCTCAGGAGCATGAACTCCCGCTCCTGGGTGACGGGATTGGTGGCGCAGGAAATCAGACAAACAGTGAGTATGGCGGCCAGGAATGCGGCCGACACCAGGGCAGCGTTTCGACGCTTCATCTTCCACCTCCGCATGGCCTGTTCATCATATCAGATGACGATGACTACTGGCCAGTCCGGGTGCGGGCCCCGGCGCTACTGTTTCAGCTTCACCACCTGGATGTCGGCTCGCTGGATGAGCTCCTCCCAAACATCTGCCGGCTGCGGATCGAAGATGAACCGTCTCTCCGCAGGCAGGAGGTGCCAATCACCCCGGGCCATCTCGTTGTCCAGCTGCCCCGGCGCCCATCCGGAATAGCCGGCGTAGACCCGGAATTCCTCCTCCCCTTTGGCGATGATTCGCTTGAGCACCAGCTCGTCCGATCCCAGGTAGACTTCCGGGATCACCTGACGCATCCCGTTCGGTGCGTCGTCGGACCGAAGCAGGAAGAGCAGCCGATTGGGAAACACGGGGCCGCCGTAGTACACCGGATGGGCTTCCAGGCCGGAGATCTCCGGCCACAGCTCGGCCAACGTATGCCTCGTGGGCCGGTCGATGATCAGGCCGAAGGCGCCTTCCCTGTCGTAATCGATGAGGAAAACCACGGTTTGGGCGAAGTTGGGATCCAGCATACCCCGGGAGGCAATCAGGAACGTACCGGCCTGCGGCCGCTCGACGGACTGGACCGGCTGCATAGATGGGGATGGGCCCAGCCCGCCGGAGGATCGCCGCTCGACGGAGGATCGCCGCTCGACGGAGGAGCGCTGCCCGGCCCGGGAGCTCGGCGGGAGCTCGGGACCGCTGCCGAACTCACCGCCGATCCCTAAGATCAGCGCAACAGCTGCCGCCGACAGCAGGGCGAACAGGACCGTGCGCCGGGTCCAGCAGGACACTCCGCCGGCTTTTTTCGATTCCACTGGCCACCCCTCCTCCTCTCCATCATACAGGTATTCCGCCTTTCGGTACATGCTCCCGGGACGGCGGGATCTTCTCCAGATGAGAAGGGAACTTCCGACCGGCGCTCCGAGCAGGGGTTCTTCGCAATTGTGTTGTTCTAATACCACTGACCATATAGACTATGAAGGATGAACATCGAGAAACGCTCACAGGAAAGAAAGAAGAGAATCGTCGCCCATGTATCCCACAGCTTCGAGGAAGCGGAACGGTGGGATCTCGAATACTGGCAGAGCCTCTCTCCCGCATCCCGTCTCTCCGCGCTCGTCGCAATCAGAAGAGACATCGAAAAAGTCAAGAAACTCAAAAAGATATCCGGTTGATCCATGGAAACGATACAAGATTTCGAAGACATGCTGCTTCTTCTCAACAAACATGGAACGAAGTACCTGATTGTCGGAGGGCTGGCATTCATCTATCACGCCAAGCCGAGATATACGAAAGACATGGATATATGGGTGGATCCGAACCCTGAAAATTTACATAAGGTTAATGAGGCCCTGATCGAGTTCGGAAGTCCCTATCTGCTGACACAGGAGGACCCTTCGGAGATCCTGCAAATCGGCGTCGAGCCCGATCGTATCGATATTCTGAAGCGGCTCGAAGGAGTCACGTTCTCGGCTGCCTGGGAAAATCGAATTACGGCCGCCTACGGAGAGGTTACGACCTATTGGATCGATATCGATGATCTTATCCGGGTGAAGGAGCATCTCGATCATCCCCGCCACCAGGAGGATGTGAGAATCCTCCGGGAAGTCAAGAAACTCCGTTCATGAGCCGGGCTCTGTCCCGGTGCCGTGATCGTTGCCTGCAACGCCCTGCTGCGGTGCCTACCCACGGCCTGAGAAAGGGGACAGACCCTCATGTACCCTTTAAACAAGCAGGCCGGACAACCCCGACGAGGGACTGTCCGGCCGTTTGCACCTGCCGTTACGGCCTGGTGCGGTTGCTCAGGCTGAAATCGATTCTTACTGATTCTGCCCGATTCGGGTGCGGTCCTGATCCGGACCATCCCCGCCATCGTCGCAGCTGCCGTCTTTCAGCTGTTCCTGCACTCGATCCTGATCCGGTTCGCCATCACCGTCGCAGTCACCGCTTTGTTCGCGAAGCCGCTGAGGCTCCTCCTGGGTTTGCAGGGCCTCCGGGTCCTTCTCCGGATCGCCGAGGCGAGCCTGCCTGGCAACGCGGTTCTGGGATTCGGGCGGATCCTGCAGCCGCATGTTCCACCAGTACAGATTCATGTTCCGGTAGCTGTACGCGTTTCCTTCCGCATCCGCGGAGGGGCCGGTGGGGTCCGGATCGGCAAGCGGGCCGACGGGCCCTGCCTGGGCAAACAGCAGGCTCGACATCAGCACGAGGATGAGAACGAGTAGAATGCGCTTCATGGCATACCTCCATTACTTGGTTTATCAATGGAGATATACGCGCGCGGCCGAATCAGGTTTCAGCCGAGAGGCAAAAAAACTGGGGCGAGAAACCGGCATTGACGCGGCTCTTTTAATATGAGTATTTTAGTAAATATTATGAATCCGGGTGCCGGCCGCCAGCCACTCGGTTTGCGCTCCCCCCCTTCGCAGCAACCCGAAACCGTGGCGCAAAGCGGAGATCCATCCGGCCGGAGGTCCGCCATGGCAGTGGACGATCGGAAGCATTCGACAGCCTGCACCGCTTCAGTGCTTCT
>JAFGQJ010000184.1 GCA_016935715.1 Spirochaetales bacterium | reverse complement strand
GCCATCTTCGTGATCAGCCGGTAAAAAAAGGCAGCCCTCATCGATCGGCAATTCTGCGAGCGATCCGTCAACAGCTTTTCGCCGGAGCCCCGGTCGCCCGCAGCTCGTCAGCGCGGGGCACACCAGTGCTACGCTCTGCGCAGGAACCGATCGACCTTCTCCAGCAGGACTTTCGCGGACACGGGCTTCTCCGCAAAGTCCTGGACGGGCATCCACTCGGGATCTATGTCGCGGGTGGAGAAATCCATGGGAAACTCCTGGTTGATCGACGTGAGCAGAATGATCGGCAAGTCGCCGATCTCCGGTGTACCGCGGATCTCGCGGGCAAGATCGAACCCACCCGCGGGATTCTCCGGGAACATCACGTCGAGAATCAGCAGATCCGGCCTGGCGGAAACCAGGTCGCTTACGGCGCCCTCGGTGCCGTCGCGCACGTCGACTCGATGCCCGGCGTTCCTCAGGATCACGGCGAGGTCCTCCGCAAGCTCCAGGTCGTCGTCGATTATTTCGATTCTTGCCATATGTCTTCCTCCTCATGGCGCTGCCTGCTGCGCGGAAAGTAGACTTCGAAAGTGGTGCCCTTCCCCAACTCGCTCGATACCCTGATCCTCAGCTTCAGGTTCTGGGCAACCTCCCTGACGATCGCCAGGCCCAGACCGGTGGAGTTCCTGTTGAAGCGGGCCGCTTCCCGCGTCCGGTAGTATTCCTCGAATATGTGGGGCAACGCCTCTGGACGTATGCCGATACCCCGATCCGAGACCGACAGGCGTATCGCCGCCGCCTCCTCCTCCGCACGGACCGCCACCGCTCCGCTCTCCCGGGAGTAGAGGATGGCGTTGGTAACCAGGTTGGAGATCAGCATCAAAACCTGCTCCGGATCGCCCAGCACCCGCAGCGCCGGAACGCGGACCTCGAGGCGGACCTTCCGGCTCTCCGCCTTTTCCCTCAGCTCCTTGACCACCTGCTCCACGCTCCGCTGCAGATCCAGGGAAACCGGCACGGATCCTTTCTTGCCCCGGGACTTGAGATCGCCCAGGAGCAGGATGTCCTGGATGCGTTCCCGCAGTGTATGGGCCCGCTGGTCGATCCGCTCGATGATCTCCCTGACCGGTCGGGAAATCTCGTCCCAATGCTGGAGTTTGAGAATCTGGATGTTGCTCTCGATCCCGGCAAAGGGAGCTTTCAGATCGTGGGTCGTGAGCAATACCTGGCGGGTCTTCTCTTCATCGGCCCTCCGCAGCCGCCGGTTGGCCGCGCTCAACTGCTGATCGCGCAGGCGCAGCACCTCCGACAGAGATGAGATCAGGTACCACTCGACATACCAGAGAACGACAGCCGAAAGGGCGAATATCGATTCCACGGGCTGCCCATGCCCGAACAGCGTCGGAGCGCTCAGCACGATGCCCGGCGAAGCCCACAGCCCGGCGCTTTCCAAACCCACGGTCATCAGGTAGAGCCCCGTGGCGATCAGAATCACCGCCAGACTTTCCCTCTTCGGGAAAAAGATGCAGGAGAGGGTGATGTGAAACAGGTAGATGAACGGGATGAAGGTGTACGTGCTGCCGACCATGTGAACCAGAATGCTCACGACCAGCAGGTCGGATACGATTTGAAGCCAGATGTTGGTCCTGACCAGCGCATAGCTGGAGCGGGCTCTCGAGCGGCGCGCCATGAGATGGAAAACCACATTGGTGAGGCTGAGAACGGCGGCCAGGATCCACAGGCCCCGAAAAGGCACGACCAACCCGACCTGCTGCAGGGGCGCGCGCAGGAGCCGACCGGCCAGCCCGACGGTGGCGAAGATCGCGACCACGATCCACCGCAGTCTCATGAACCAGAGCGCGTTGTTCAGCAGCACCGGTCCGCCCAAACCGCGAGGGGCGGGGGTGTGCGGCGGCCCGCTCGCCTGCGGGTCCAACTCGAAGCTCTTCATCGCTGTTAATCCCTGGCCGATCTAAAAATAGTTCATCGCGATCATCTTCTTGAGCATCACGATGTCGCGCTCCTCGATCCTGATCAGGCTCCTGAGCAGGTCGGCGGCCGCCTCATGGACCGGCTGATCCAGGATGCTCTGATAGAGCCTCACCAGCGCCGCGTCGTACTCGACGGCCGCCTCCAGGACATCCTTGGCCTTCACCCGCTCCACCGGGGTTCGCATGGTGCGGAAATCCCTCTCCGGGTGAAACTCGACGTCGTGCTTCAGCTTGATGGCGCGCAGGCGCTGCAGATCCCCCGTGCAGAGATTCCCCAGCGCTTCTTGAAGGTGGCGGCGGTGCCGGCTCAGGTAGTAGGTGAGAAGACGCACGCCGTTGTCTCGGGACTGGTCACGCAGGGTGGCGTAGTAGCTCTCCAACCGGTCCTCGAAATCCCGCGCCCTGTCCAGCAGGTCCGCCATGTCAACGATCATTCCTTGGCTCCTCCATGCCGGTTTTAACGCCTCGGCTCTCCGCAGGCTAGAACTTGTCGTAGAATATGTCTTCCGACCGGAAACCCTTTTTCATCAGCACCTCGGTGACTGCCTCGATCATCGGCGGTGGACCGCACAGGAACGCCTGACGGTCGGCAGCCGGCGGCAGGAGCTTGTCCACTGACAGGTGGATGAACCCCGTCTCCCCATCCCACTGCTGTTCCTCCGCCAGCGGATCGGACAGAGCATATACGACCCTGAAACTGGGGTGCTGCTCGGAGAGCTCGAGGAAATCATCGCGGTAGAAAACGTCCCGGGTGGTGCGGCATCCGAAGAACAGGTAGCAGGGACGCCGGGGCCAGCGGCGGTAGATGGTACGGATGATGTTCGAGATCGGCGCCATGCCCGCCCCACCCCCGACCAGGATCACCGGTTTTTCGGATTGCTCGGAAAGCCGGAACTCTCCGAATGGGCCGGTGAACACCACCTGGTCGCCTTCCCTGAGGCCGTGTATGTAGGTGGAGGCGATGCCCCCGGGCACCAGACGGACGATCAGCTGCACCCTGTCCGCTTCGTGCGCCGGTGAGCTGATCGAATAGGCCCGGAACACGGGACCGTCCGGTCCGGGCGCCAGGATCTGGACGTACTGGCCCGGCCGCTGTTTGATCTCCTCCGGCTCGAGCAGCTCCAGATTGACTTCCTTGATGTCATGGGTCAGCTCCCGTATAGAGGCGACCCGGGCCTTGAACTCCCTGACGTTCAGCAGCTCTTCGCGAAGCCTGAGCTCGAGGTCCTCCTTGATCTTGATCTGACACGCCAGCCGCACACCCGCCTTGGTCTCCGCCCTGCCGATGTAGGGGGTCTCTGTCGGCAGGAGGGGGCCGCCGCCTCGCAGCACCACGACCTTGCAGTACCCGCAGGAGCCCTTGCCGCCGCAGGCGGAAGGGATGAAGATCTTGTGATCGTATAGGGCCGACAGGAGCGTGCCGCCGCCGGGCTGCTCGAACTCGACCGAACCCTCGTTGATGCTGACCACGCAGGACCCGTAGTCCGCCAGATAACGCTCGGCCACCAGCAGCAGGACGGCCAGGGACAGGAAGATCCCCGCGGTGACGGCCAGTGAAAAAACGCCGGTGAGCATCCGTGCCGCTCCTACTGCAGGCTCATCATGCCTGCGAAGCCCATGAAGACCATGGCGATGACCCCGGCAACCAGCATCACCACTCCTGTGCCCCGCAGCGCCGCCGGTACGTTCGAGTACCCCATCTTCTCCCTCAGGCCCGCCATCAGGGCGATGGCCAGGGCCCAGCCCAGCCCGGCCCCCAGACCGAAGGTCACAGAACGCACGAAATCGTATTTCCTCAAGACCATGAACAGCGAGGCTCCCAGGATGGCGCAGTTCACCGTAATCAGGGGAAGGAAGATCCCCAGGGCGTAGTAGAGGCCCGGACTGAAGCGCTCGACGAACATCTCCACGAATTGAACGAAGGCGGCTATGACGGCGATGAAGATGATGAAGGCCAGAAATTCCAGGTGGAGCGGGACCAG
>JAFGQJ010000183.1 GCA_016935715.1 Spirochaetales bacterium | reverse complement strand
ACGGGCACCACCAGGCCCTGATCCGAGTCCAGGGCGAAGCCGATGTTGGCGGCATCCCGGGGATCGACCGTCTGAGCCTGTTCATCGTACCAGGCGTTCAGCAGAGGGTATCGCTTCAAAGCCATGGCGGCGGCCTTGATGAAGAACGGCAGGTAGCTCAGCTTGGGGGAATCCGATCCCCCGGTTTCCCCGTTCAGGGCGCGCCGGGCCTGCACGAGCTCGTCGATCGCCGTGAACTCGTGGATCACGGCCGCCGGAATCCGCCAGCTGGCCTCCAGATTCCGGGTCGCGGTCCTGCGCAGGGTGGAAAGCTGCTGAGGGGTGCCGTCCCGGCGGGAATCGATCTCCTCCAGGATGTCCGCCTTGAGGATCCTGCCGGAAGGGCCGCTCCCGCGCAGAGAGCTCAGCTCGATCCCCTCCATGGCGGCGATTCTCCGGGCCACCGGGGTGGCCTTGAGCCGCTGCGATGCCGGCGGGGGAGACTCTCCGGCTTCCGGGGAAGCTTGCCCGACGCGGGGGTATTCCGCGCTGCCGACGCCCTCCCGGCTGGGCTGGAGCAGGGTCGATGAGGTAGATTCCACGATTCCCACCACCGTTGCGGCGCCCTCCTCGACGTCCCCACTCTCAGCGGCGGTCTCGATCCTCGCCAGCACCTCTCCCACGCTGACGCTCTGACCAGCCCGCGCTCCGAGACCGCGGATGACCCCGGTCCGGGGGGAGGGGATCTCCGCCGTCACCTTGTCGGTTTCCACCACGGCCAGCACCTCCCCTTCTTCGACCGCATCTCCGACTGCGCGTTTCCATTCCAGAACCGTGGCTTCGTGAACGCCCTCGCCGATATCCGGAAGCTTGAACTCGAACAGCATGACGAAATGCTCCTCTGGTGCTCTATGGCTGATAGGCGGCCAGCTCGACGGCCGCGGCCGCGATCCGCTGGGGATCGATCAGGTAGTGGTGCTCGCCCCGGGGCAGGGGAAAGATGGTGTCCGCCCCGCAGAGCCGGGCAGGCGGCGCTTCCAGGTAGAGAAAGGCCTCCTCCAGCACCGAGGTGATGATCTCCCCGGCGACGCCGAAGGACTGGGGACCTTCATGCACGACCAGGATCCGTCCCGTGCGACGCAGCGACTCGATTATTGTCTCCAGGTCGTAGGGATAGATCGTACGCAGGTCGACGAGCTCCACAGAAACGCCCAGTTCGTGCAGTTGAGCCGTGGCCTCTGCGGCCTCCTTGATCTGGGCCCCGTAGCTGACCAGGGTAAGGTCACTGCCCGGTCTGACCACCCTGGCGCGCCCGATTTCTATCGTATAGGCATCATCGGGGACTTCCTGCTTGAGGGAGCGGTAGATCCGCTTGGGTTCCATGAATATCACGGGATCGTGGTCCCGAATGGCCGCGATGAGCAAACCCTTGGCGTCGTGCGGGGTGGAGGGGACGACCACTTTCAGCCCCGGAACGTGGGCGTACAGCACCTCGGGGCTCTCGGAGTGATGCTCGGGAGCTCCGATGCCTCCGCCGTATGGCATGCGCACGACCAGGGGCACCTCCATGCTCCCCCGGGTGCGGTTTCTCAGGCGGGCGGCGTGGCTCGCCAGCTGATCGAATGCCGGGTAGGAAAACCCGGCGAACTGGATCTCCACGACGGGTTTCAGGCCCGCCACGGCCATGCCGATGGCGGCGCCGACGATCCCCCCCTCGCTCAGGGGCGTGTCGAAACAGCGATCGACCCCATACGTGCTCTGCAAACCGACGGTGGCTCTGAATACGCCCCCCTCCAGGCCTACGTCCTCGCCGAACACGACCACCGACGGGTCCAGAGCCATCTCGGTCATCAGGGCGTGGTTGACGGCTCCGACTATGGTGCGGACGCTCATGCCCCTCGTCTCCGGTCCAGCTGCCGCGCCAGCACGGGAGGCAGGGAGGCGAAGGTGTAGCGGAAAGTGTCTTCCAGTGAAGGGTCCGGTTCGCTTTCGACCCGCTCGAAGGCCTTCCTGGCCTCGGACAGACAGGCCGATCTCAGCTCCTCGGTCTCCCCCTCGCCCAGCAGACCTCTGCCCGTCAGATACTTCTCCAGCCGGATCAGGGGGTCTCTGTCCCGCCAGCTCTCTACCTGACTTTCCTCCCGATACAGCTTGGGGTCGTCCGCAGTGGTGTGGGCTCCGAGCCTGTAGGTGTAGCCCTCTATCAGCAGCGGCCTGCTCTTCTCCCTGGCGATGCGGGCACCCTCGCTGGCAGCGGCGTAGACCGCCAGCAGGTCGTTGCCGTCGACCCGGATGCTCTCGAAACCGTAGGCGCAGGCCTTTTCGGCCAGGGTGCGGCTGGCGGTCTGCCTTTCCGTGGGAAGCGAGATCGCCCACTGGTTGTTCTGGACGTAGAAGATTACGCCCAGGTCCCAGACGCCGGCCAGATTGAAAGCCTCGTGCACAGCGCCCTGGGAGGTGGCTCCTTCACCCATGAAGGTCAGGGCGATCCGGCCGCTCGCCTTCAGCTTCTCCGCGTAGGCGATGCCTACGGCATGGAGGGGCTGGCTGCCCACCGGTATGGCAATGGGCAGGGTGTGATACACGTCGGGCGGCAGAATGCTGCCCCGCTCATTCCCGTACCAGTACGTGTAGATCTGATGCAGCGGAATGCCCCTGGCGATCCACGCTCCCAGCTCCCGAAAGGACGGGACCAGCCAGTCCTCCTCCCGAAGAGCCAGAACGGAACCCACCGCGTTGGCCTCCTGTCCCTTGTTCGGAGGATAGGTGGCCATTCTTCCCTGTCGATTCAGGCTTACCGCCCACTCGTCGGCCTGCCGGGCCAGCTGCATCAGACGGTAGGCGGAGAGGATGTCCTGATCGGGAAGCAGCGGAAGGCACGCTGGGATCGGGCCGAGTCGTCCGTCGGTATCGAGGAGGCTGAGCAGATCCTCCTCGGCCAGAGCCAGCTCTTCAAACACCGGGACACCCCATGATGAGCTATATAATACTATTTTAGTAAGATTAATTCAAACAGAAAGCCGGGGAAGGCGCGTTTCCATTCAATATCGGCTCAGGTAGCGGTGAACGAATTTTTCCTGATCCCGGGTCTCCAGGGCCGAGCGGATCCTTCGAACCGAGGAGATCGCCCGATCAGCGGGAAGCCGCAGGTACCTGCCGACCGTCGCACAGAGCACCAGGCCGGTGCGGCCGATTCCGGCGTAGCAGTGCACGCACACAGGCCGGTCGTGGTTCATGGATTCGATGATCCTCGTGATCAGGCCGTCGAAGCTCTCGAAGCTGTCGGGTATCCCGAAGTCCGTGATCGGGTAGAAGTGCCAGTCCAGGCCGGCCTCCAGGCAGTATGGGCTCAGGCCGGCGGCACGCTCGGTAAGAGAGACCAGGCAGCGGACCCCTCTGGCACGCAGATCGGCCAGGTCGGTCGTCATCAGGCGGGATGTGCGGGAGCCGGAGATACTTTCCCGCGCCGAAACGTAGAAAGCCTCATCGGGGAGGGCAGAGCCGGCAAGCTTTCCGGAGATGACCCACGAGAAATTGCTGACCATTGTTCAGATGGCGGCGGGAAGCGCGGCAGCGCAAGCGGACGGAGAATTCACGGCGTAATGTGGGTTCCGGTGTTGCCCGCCACCGCCTCCAAAGCCTTGTCCAGGGAGGTGATGATCGCCTCCTTGCCGCTCCACTTGACGAAGCGGATCGCCGCTTCGATCTTCGGTCCCATGGATCCGGCCAGAAAGTGACCCTGCTCCTCGTAGCTTTCGGCCTCCGCCACGGAGAGCCGGTCCAGCGCCTTCTGTCCCGGCTTGTTGAAGTTCAAATACACCTTCTCCACGTCGGTGAGGATGAGGAACTTGTCCGCCTGTACCGCCTGGGCCAGCTTGAAGCCGGCCCGGTCCTTGTCGATCACCGCTTCCACGCCGCTGTAGCTGCCGTCGCCGTTCTTCTTCACCGGGATTCCTCCCCCGCCGGAGGCGATCACGATGACCCCGCCGTTCAGCAGATCGTTGATCGATTCCTTTTCCACGATATCCATCGGTTCCGGAGACGGGACCACGCGGCGCCAGCTCTTCTCCATGCCCGGTTTCACCTCTTTGACCACGTAGGCCTTTTCCTCGGCCAGATGCAGGGCTTCCTCCCTCGAATAGAATGGTCCGACCGGTTTGCTGGGATCCTGAAAATCCGGATCCTGATCGCTGACCTCCACCTGGGTCACCACCGTGCAGATCGCCGCCTCCACGCCTTCCCGCATGAGATGGTAGGCGAGCCTGTTCTGCATCATCCAGCCGATCTGACCTTGAGTCATGGCTCCGCACACGGCCAGGGTCTGACCGGGAACCAGATGCTCGCACTCCTCCTGCTGGATCAGCAGGGCACCGGCCTGGGGACCGTTTCCATGGGTGACAACCAGCCGGTAGCCGGCTTTGGCGATCTTGGCTATCTGCTTCGTCGTGACGTCGACGTTGTGGAACTGCTCCTCGGTGGTGCCCCGCTCGTCCGCCTGCTTGATTGCATTCCCGCCCAGGGCTACGACCAATACTTCTGCGCTCATCTGCTGTTCTCCGAATTCCAGTAGTTCAGGCTTTTCATTTTTATTTTCAGATGGGATCGCTTCTTCGCGGCGATCCTCCCCATCATAGAGCGGGATCCCCTCTTCTGCAATGAGATCTCCCGTGCCGAATTTCATATATTGAGAATGTCATACCCTATGGACTGCTGCGGATCAGCTCCCCATAGCGGAAGCAGCTGACCAGATGGTCATTGACCACGCCCACCGCCTGCAGGTGTGCGTAGATGATCGTCGAGCCGACAAAGCGAAAACCCCTGTTTTTCAGGTCCTTGCTGATCCTGTCCGAGAGCTCGGTATTCGCCGGAATCTCCGCCAGGTTTTTCCATCTATTCACCACCGGTGCGCCGCCTGTGAATCCCCAGAGGTAGGCATCGAAGCTCCCGAACTCCCTTTGGACTTCCAGAAAACGCGCGGCGTTGTTGATCGACGATTCGATCTTCAGGCGGTTGCGCACGATCCCGGAATCACCGAGCAGGCGCTGAACATCCCGCGGGTCGAAAGCGGCTACCACCACGGGATCGAAGCCGTGATAGGCTTTCCGGTAGTTCTCCCGCTTCTTCAGTATCGTCGACCAGCTCAAGCCGGCCTGGGCGGACTCCAGGACCAGGAACTCGAAGTGCCTGCGGTCATCGTGAACGGGCACACCCCACTCCTCGTCGTGATAGCGGCGGTACAGCTCGTCCCCCTCGCACCACGGGCAGCGAATCAGCTCATCTTCCGACATCGTCTCCTCCCTCCTGTTCCGGCGACTGCGGGTAATCCGGCTGCCGCCCGGCCAGGAACCAGTCGATCAGCCGCCTGGCGATGCTGATCTTGTCGGGAATCCGAGGCAGATCGCCGGCGGTGAACCAGCGGGCATCCACGATTTCCGCCGGATCGATTCGGATCTCTCCCCCCGCGTGCTCCGCGGTGAAGGCCACCATCAGGGAGTTGGGAAAGGGCCAGCTCTGGCTTCCGAAGTACCGTAGATTCGTGACGCTGATGCCCACCTCCTCCTGGACCTCGCGCCGGACGCACTGTTCCAGGGATTCCCCGGCTTCTACGAAACCGGCGATGACGCTGTACATGGCATGCGGGAAACGCCGGGCCCTGGCCAGAAGGATGCTCTGGCCACGGGTGGTTGCCACGATCACCGCCGGGCTGATGCGGGGGTAGGCGATCTGACCGCATCGCGGACAGACCTTGGCCCGCTCCTCCTGCCTGTTCTCGGTCGGGGAGCCGCAGCGGCCGCAGAACTGGTGGTTCCGGTCCCAGTCCATGATCTGGAAGGCCCGTCCTGCGATCCAGAACAGCGGCTCGGGAAGGCTGCCCCACAGTCCCCGCAGCTGCTCGAAGCGCATCCCATGCGGCGGAGGCGCTTCAGTCGGCAGCTCGGCTGAGTAGCAGCCCTGCCCGCCCAAAGTCCCCAGATACTGGGTCCGGAGCGGAACGACGCCCAGGCTCTGCAGCCGTTCGCAGAGAGGAAGACGGATGTCACGGTCCTCCGGCCGGACGAGCAATCTGTCTCCCTGGAAGACGAACCAGTATCCGCAGGAGTCCTGCGATCCCGGGGGCTGAACGGCGGGCACGAAGTTCATGCAATCACTTCCTCAGGCGCGAATTCTCTCATCCTGCCGGATCGAACGGCCGAACTCGATCAAGGCCTGCTCCAGGCTCCGCCAACCCGGCCCTTCCCTGTCTACTATATTGTGGCGGCCCGGGATTTCCAGGTAGCGGCTAGCGGTCATCCGCTCGGCCAGCATCCGCGTGTTCTCCGCCCGAACCAGCTCGTCCTCCGTGCCCTGCACCACCAGGGTGGGCGATTCGACCGACCGGGCGCTTCGATATCCCTGCTTGCCGCTCTTCATGATCTCATCGATCACCGATACCGGCACCTGCAATTCCCGCAGCCAGGCCCGGGCTTCCGGTTCCTGCAGATCGATATCCGGGAAGAAATCGTGCAGGGATCGCTGCAGCTTCGGATCGTCGAGATCCGCCTTGTGCAGCGGCCTGAAGTACCGGGGCAGGAAGGGGCGCAGGAGCGGGCCGATCAGCCGCTGCAGGGCAGTCCCCAGACGCCAGAAGGGAGAGAGGAGCACCAGGCCGTCCGGCCGGCAGCGAGCCGCCGCCTGCAGGGACAGGGCGCCGCCCAGGGAGTAGCCGACCAGGAGCACCGGTGCGTACTGTTGTTTCAGTGTGGCAAGGGCCTGCTGCACCGTTTCCAGCCAGTCGACGTGCCCCCGATCGAGAATGTCGGAGAACTGGGAGCCGAAGCCGGGCAGGAGGATGCCCTGGACGGTCCAGCCCTGTTCGTGCAGGATTTCCGCCAGGGGACGCATCTCGGCCGGAGTGCCGGGAAAACCGTGCACCAGGAGTGCGGCGGCTTTTCCGCCGGCCAGAAGGAAGGGCTGGTGAGCCGGGTCGGAGAAGGCCCGCGGCGGTGCGGAGAGCGCCCCCGGCGGTACGCTCTGAGCGTGGATCAGGTCGAAGAGAAACAGGAACACCCCCTGAACCACGATCCCCCAGCCGTGTCCCCGCCAGGCCGGGTTGCGCCGCCCCAGGGTCGAGGCCAGGATGATGCCGCCTGCGATGTAGAGCAGATCGAGGCCGGTGTTGATCCACAACGTCCGCCGGAGCTTCCGGCTCTCGGCCTCCAGAAGCTTCGGGTCGTTCGGATCGGCCGTGCGCCTGCGCCGCCGGCCACCGAGCCAAAGCCCGAATCCCGCGATCAGAGCGTCGGCTGCGCCCCAGGCCAGGGCTTGAATGCCGAAACCCCGCCAGAAACCCGCGGCAAGGAAGAGCAGAACCAGACCCGCCACGCTGCTGGCGGCCGCCCAGATGACCAGGCGCAGGGACAGGCTGGCTTGAAATCTCCAGATGTCTGCGGTGTTTTTCATTGTTGATTACCGGCTATAATGTAACTAATTTTGTCAAAGAAAGAAGCGGATCAGGGGGATAATTGCGCAGTGAATCGGAAAACCTCCACGTCCCGGCCGGCCGGATCCTGGTTCAACGGCATGGTGCTCTTTTTGGTGATCGCAGGCGTCGGCTTTCCCGCCGGATTGCACCTGGCCGCATCGGCGGGGAGCAGGAGCGCGCTGCTGCGGCAGGCCGCCACGGTAGCTTCCGCGAGGTCGACGCCAATGTGGACATAGCGGGGCGTGTGGCGGAATATCTCGAAATTGCCGGCATTCAGGTCGACCTGCTTCCCGCCACGGTCCCGCCGGGATACCGGGCCGATGCCTTCGTTTCGATCCATGCCGACGGAGCCTACAGATCCGGGGTCAGGGGCTGGAAGATCGCCACGCCGTAGCCAGGAGCACGCCGGCGATCATCATCAAGATGGGGTTCGTGACCGTGGCCCGGGACCGGGAGGTACTTTTCGGAAGCCCCGATACCGCGGCGCGGGGCATAGCGGCCGGGATTGTAGGCTACCTGAGCAGGCATGATCCGCTGGATCGGGAGGCCCTGGCGGTGCGGAGCTACCCGGCCATGAGGGTGGCGCGAGAGCTTGCCGAGCTTAGCTTCCATCCGGAAGAGGACTCCAAAGTAGTGGGACGGCTGGAAGGAGGGACGCTGGTCCGTCCGGTGCACCGGCGCAGCGGCTGGGTGGAGGTGATCGTCCGGGGCAACTACCGCCACTTCGGCTGGATGCGGGAATCGGATCTGGAGATCCTGGGCGGGTCCTCCTGAGAGGTCGCGGCTGATTGCCCGTCGCTGGCTCTTCCTCGTCAAGGCACGTTCTTGATGCGGGACAGCTCCCCGTCTCTGGCTGCCTCCAGGATCGGACCCATGTACTCGTCGATCATCCCGGCGTCCAGGGGAACCGGCATGTTCTGCAGCTTCATCTTGAGCTGGGGGTTCTTGGCCGCCGTCAGGGCGCGGTGGATGTGCTCCTCGCTGAAACCGGGGACCTCGTTCAGCCGGGTGGGGAAGCCGATCTTCCTGGCCAGGGCGAACATACCCTGAGCCACGGCCTCGCCGAGTTCCCGGCCTTCCAGCCTGGAGATGTCTGCCTGGAGGAATCCGGCCTGCCTGTAGATCTCCCCGACCATGCGCAGGGCGTCCTCGATCGCCGGAGCGAAGAACACCGTGTAGTAGGGGTTCATGATGGCGCAGGAGCGCCCGTGGCTCAGGATATCCACCAGTGAGAAGCTGGTCAGGTGTCCGCCGTTGGTTCCGCCGACCATGATGGAGTACCCGCCCAGGTCGGTGGCCAGGCAGAGGGCTTCCCGGGCTTGCCGGTCCTCCGGATTTTCCATGACACGGGGAAGGTAGTCGACCACCAGTCGGATGCCGGTTTCGGCGATCTCCTTGATCGTGTCGTAGTTGCTCGCTCCCACCGCTCCGTAGAGCACCTCCAGGCAATGAGCGATCCCGTCCAGCCCTCCGTCAGCGGTCAGTCCGGGGGGAGCCGAGTAGGTCACCTCGTAGTCGAAAACCGGGTGCCCGGGTACGATGGCCTCATCCACGATCAGCTTCTTCTGCCCGGTGCTGACATCGGTGATGTTGGAGTATTTGGTCAGGTGTGCCCCGGAGCTGGCTGCGGTCTGGATGGCCACGTGGGGGCTCAAGTTGTTTCCGCTGCTCTGAACGGTCTGGGTCACCAGGCCCGTGCCGAAGTACTGTTCGATGTCTCCCCCCAGTGTCCGCAGCACCTCGGCGGCTTTAGCCGCGTCGATGGTGCTGCCTCCGCCGAAGCTGACGATCACCTCGGGCCTGGCTTGCTTCACCGCCTCCGAAATGCGGAACAGGTCCTCCCGCGGACAGTTCGGGCCCGCGCCGTCAGCCTCGGCGATTACCTCCACACCGTTGCGCTTCAGAGAATCCTCCAGGACTTCGGTGAACCGACCGCTGCCGGGAAAGCTGTCCCGAACCAGGATCGCCTTCTTCCCGGCGGAGGCCGCCACGGCTCCCACCCTGTCCAGGACGCCGCTCCCGTAGAGGTATTTGTCGCCCTTGAAGCTCTTCAGCAGAGCCCGGGCTTTCTGAAAATCGTCCATGTTCATATCCTCCGTGCTGGTTGTTCAACAGAGTACAGGTCTGTCGCGATTTCGGCAACCGCCCGGGGGCGGCTGCTCATTTCCGTCGTCCCCGGGCCGCCGGTCAACCATGCTCATCGGGGTGGACTGATCAGCGCTCCAGCGTAGAGCGCATGTGCGGCGCCTCGGCGCCGTGCTGCACCGCCACGACCTCCGCTGCGATGGAAATCGCGATCTCCGCAGGCGTGTCTCCGCCGATCTTCAGGCCCACGGGGGCGTAGAGAAACTCGGGAGCCTTCAGGCCGGAGGCGGCCAGCTTCTCCAGGGTCGTACGGATCTTCGAGCGCGAGCCGATCAAGCCGACGTAGCGGTAGTCTTCCTTGGCCTCGAGAACCTGCTTCAGGACCTGGAAATCGTGCAGGTGCCCGTGGGTGGCGATGAAGCAGAAGCGGCAAGTCCGAAGAACGTCCGCCGCCGTCCCGATATCCTCATAATCGCCGATGATGATCGACCGGCCGTCTTTCTCTACCAGCAGATCCCTCACCTCGGGCCTGGAGTCGAACACGGTGACCCGGAAATCCAGGGATTCCAGGATCGGGGTCAGGGCCCTGCCGATATGCCCGCCTCCGAACAGCATGAAGCCCTGCCGGGCCTGCATGTACTCGT
>JAFGQJ010000030.1 GCA_016935715.1 Spirochaetales bacterium | reverse complement strand
CGGGGACCCGTTCCATCTCTGGCCGGCATTCGCTACTCCTTTCCCGGTCCGGACATGCCGAAGTGCGACTGCACCGTCGGCCCGTCCACGGCCTTGTACTTGCCCTCCCGGAAGGCCTTGAGCGCATCCGAAACCGCGCCGCTCACTCCCGTGATGACCGAGATGTTCGCCGCCTCGAGGGCCCGATGGGCGTTGGGGCCGACATTGCCGGTGAGGACGGTCTGCGCGCCGTGATCGGCAACTGTCTGTGCAGCCTGGACTCCCGCCCCGCCGCCGGCGGTCTGCGCCGCATTGGGCACGGCTTCGGTTTCGTTGCTTTCGCTGTCGATGATGAGGAAATACTGGCAGCGGCCGAAACGAGGATCCACCTGGGCACTCTGATCGGTTCCGCTGGCACTCACAGCAATTTTCATGGTACCTCCTAACGTATCATGAAGCTCCAGGAGATCTCCCCGGAGCCGTTTGTCGAACCTACTCCTGATCGGCTTCCAGCTCCTCCAGGCGCCTGCGGGCGGCCTCGAGGTTCTCTTCCATCAGCTCGATCTGGTTTCGAATCACTTTGGTCTCCTCCTCGGGAGCCGTCCCGGGGTAGGGTGCCGCGTAGCCGCCTGCCGGGCCGCCTGCAAACGGCGGCAGACCTGCGGCCGCGCGCTGCCACCCGGTCAGTCCCGTGGCGTAGTACCAGTTTCTATGGCCTCGGCCACCCCAGCCGCGACCGCTCCCGAAGGCGCCACCGCGGCCGAATGCACCTGCACCGGGCAGCGGATTGGCGTATCCGGGTACCGGATATCCCGCACAATAACCGGCTGCTCTTCCGGTTCGGGGTCCCATTCCCATAGGACCTGTTCGATCTCCTCGTGGCATCACATACCTCCTGATTGCGTCGACAGATTCATGGATTCCAGCCCGTTCTCCTGCCCGCCCCGCGTCCTGAACCTCCCCGTCCGCCTCCCCACGTCCCGGAAGGTTGCCAGCCGGCCTGTCGGGCAAAGTCCAGGACTCTGCTGCTGAGACACCGCGGACAGGAGGGAGCGGGTTGCTCCTCCGCGGCATCCGTAGTGAGCTCTCCTTCCCAGAGGGTGCCGCAATCCATGCATCGGAAGCGATTTCGGTTCAGTACCACGTTCCCGCCCTCGATTCGGATCGCCTTGCCTTCGGTCAAAGCTCTCGCCACCTTTTTGTGGGCACTCTCCACGATGCGTGCGCAGGTGGCCCGGGAAATACCCATGCGCTCGGCAGCCTTCTGCTGATCCAGCCCCAGGCTGTCCACCAGGCGGATCGCCTCGTACTCGTCCACGGCCAGCGTCTCCTGCTCGAGGGCGATCATTGGAATGCCCTGAGGTTTGAAGTAGACCACCGACGGAGGATACTGGACCCGTCTGTCTTTCTTGGGTTTTGCCACCAACCCGCCCTTTTCGTGAGAATATTCTCATTTAAAATATAATGAGCATATTCTCATTTGTCAAGAGTTTTATTATATTCCATAACAATAGCATGATAGAGGACGAAACCGCAATCTTTGGTTATATTGTACGGGAACACTCTAAAGGGACGATTGCATTGCCCTCGGAAGGAAAGATAGATGTCGGATGCACACGTACAGGATCGGGAGAAGGAGCGACAGGAGCAGGATAAGCGGATCACCGAGCAGCTGTCACGAATCAAGCAGACCTTTCTGGTCATGAGCGGAAAGGGAGGAGTAGGCAAGAGCACCGTTGCCGTGAATCTGGCGGCCGCAATGGCCGACCGAGGCTATTCGGTGGGATTGATGGACGTGGACCTTCACGGACCGAGCACCGTGAAAATGCTCGGCCTCGAGGGAGAGCCGGTGAAGATGAGCGGACAGCGCCTTTTGCCGATCCCCTACGGTGAACGGATGAAGGTCGTGTCCATGGCTGCCCTGCTGGAGGACCGGGATACGGCGGTCATCTGGCGGGGACCATTGAAGATCGGTGCCATCAAGCAGTTCATCTCCGACGTCCTTTGGGGGGAGCTGGATTATCTGTTCATCGATTCTCCTCCCGGAACGGGAGACGAACCTCTTACCGTGGCCCAGGTCGTAAAGGGGGCACGGGGCATTATCGTCACCACTCCGCAGGAGATCTCTCTCCTGGATATTCGTAAATCCATCACCTTCTGCAGGCAGCTGGACATGCCGGTTTTCGGCGTTCTGGAAAACATGAGCGGGTTGATCTGCCCTCACTGCGGTCAGAGGATCGACCTCTTTTCGACAGGCGGCGGTGAGCGCACTGCCCGGGAGATGGGCGTTCCCTTCCTGGGCAGGATTCCGATCCGTCCCGAGATCGTCGTCTCGACGGACGGAGGCCAACCCTACGTTCTAAGCAATGATCAGGGTAAAGAAGATTTCAAAGTTATCATCGACAAACTGGAACAAGGAGGCAAAAAATGAGAATCGCTATGCCCACTCACGGAGGCGTGCTTTCGCAGCACTTTGGACACTGCGAGCAGTTCTCTGTTTTCGATATCGAGGATCAGTCGGTTCGCAGCAGGGAAGATCTGACCCCTCCGGCTCATGAGCCTGGATTGCTGCCGCGCTGGCTCAAGGAGAAGGGCGTCACCGTCGTAATATCCGGAGGCATGGGCCACAGGGCGCAGATGCTCTTCGAGCAGGCCGGGATCGAGGTGATCTGCGGCGCTCCCAGCGAATCCCCCGATGCGGTTGCAGAAAGCTATTTGAAGGGAACGCTGGAGACGGGGGACAACGCCTGCGACCATTAGCGGCGCCCCTTGGCCGCTACCGGCGGTTGCGCTCGAACCATTTTTCGGCGAAGTCGACGCACAAACGCTGGGGAAAGAGCTGCGCGCCGGCGTAGCCGATGAATCCCCTGCGGATCTGGTCCTTGTATTCCCTCTCGAAATCTCTGCCAAGGCGCCCGAAGTCGTCACTGTGGTAGTTGAAATCCTTGAACCGTTTCCAGCGCCGATGGGCTCCCACTTTCATGGGAGCGCCGGTGGTCACGATCCGCTTTCCATGGAAGTCGGCGCGGTCCTCGCCGAGATGCATCGAAGTGTTGCTGCGGTGATCGACTCCCATCAACAGCACCCAGCCGTCCAGTTCGTACACCCGTGCCAGGGGTGACTGTTCTCCCAGACCGAAATCGAGGCTGTGGTCCTGCACGATCTTCAAGGCCTGCTCGCCCCAGGCGGCAAAGGAAACCTGGGGATGGGCGCTGCGAACCACGGAGTGGAGGGTGCGGAAGCAATCAACCACGGCACCCATACCTCGACACGGTGTCAACTCCGGGTCGTAGGCAGGCATGGTCCGGCGGATGGTGTCCCACCACGATTTGGGCACCGGCGGGTTTTCCCACAGGGAAGGATCCGAAAGATCGCCCGAGTGGGCCGGCATGATCAGCGTGCCGTAGCTGCGCAGCACTTTCTGCAGGGCCCGGATTACTGCGACCGCTCCGCCGCAGACCCAGCCCAGCGCGCTGAGGGAGGAGTGAACCATGAGCACCATCCCCGGACGGACACCGAGAGCCCGAAGATCCCGGCTCAGAGTATCAACGGTCACCGGTCCATTGGTGGATATGGAGATGGCCTGTTCTTCCTTGCTCATGGGCTCTACACTATTCTCGGACGGGAAGAACAAAAAACGGCAGGAAATTCCTCCTGCCGTTTTCGCCTCTG
>JAFGQJ010000182.1 GCA_016935715.1 Spirochaetales bacterium | reverse complement strand
GCCCGCGCCCAGTCGATGTTCGTTTCGGTGTCCCCGACTTCGTGCCAATTGGCCTCGATCCCCAGCAGATAGGGCGCCTCCCGGGACACCAGGGGCCCGCCGTTGTTGCCCCTTCGGGAGAGGTTGCCCCCCAAAGCCCACACGTCAATCGAGGATTCCGGGGAGGGCCGGGTCGCTGAGTAGAAGGACAGAACCGCCAGTGCCTCATCGCTCAATTCCTCGAGATAGATCGATTTCCAATAGTGCAGGCCCCCGTCCGGGTAGTCCGCGTCCAAGAAACGCTGAACCTCGAGAAAGTCCATTGAACCGCTGAGGTCCGCCAGAGGTTTTCCGATCCGCCGCAGAGGCCTGATCGCCTCCTCCCCGGCCTCGAACGGCCCGGTGTAGCAGGCCAGCAGGATCACGATCGGCTCGCCGCGGTGCTCCGGAGGCACCTGAGGAACGTCCGGCGCGCTCCAATACACGGCCACGGCTCCGAGCTGATCGGGAGCCGTGCTCATGAACTCCCTGAAAAAGCTCATAACTTCAGGGGCCCGATCCAGGGGGTACATGGGCGCTGCGAACCAAACCTTCGGCCCTATCGGGTAGGCCTTGAACTCGAAGGCGGTCACTGCACCGAAATTGCCGCCCCCGCCCTGCAGGGCCCAGAACAGGTCCGAATTCCGGGATGAGCTGGCTCTGATCTGCAACCCCTCGGCGGTGATCAGCTCGACCGCCTCCAGGTTGTCCGCGCTCAATCCGTACTGCCGCGCCAGCCACCCGAGACCTCCGTGGAGGGTCAAGCCGGCAATGCCGGTGGCGGAAACCAGCCCCACCGGAACGGACAACCCGTACGTCTGGGTTTCCCTATCCAGGTCCCCCAGCGTGGCTCCCGCCTGGACCCGGACACGCCGGACTTTCCCGTCCACCTCCACCCGCTTCATCGGGGACAGGTCGATCACCAGTCCGCTCTCCAGAACTGCGCTGCCCGCCACGTTGTGTCCGCCTCCTCTGAGGGAGAACAGCAGCTGGTGATCGCGGGCAAGTCCCAGTACGCGGGCGACTTCCTCCTCACTGCCGCAGCGGGCTATGAGGGCCGGCCGCCGGTCTATCATTCCGTTCCAAACCCGGCGGGCTTCGTCGTAGCCGGGATCTCCGGGCATGAGCAGGCCACCGCAGAGCTCTTTTCGCAGTTTGTCCAACCGGTTGCGGGGAAGGTCGATCGTCCCGCCGCCCCTCGTCCTGATGCCGCCGTTTGTGTCCATGAGCGTATCCTCTTCTCCCGGTCCTGCCTCACTGCAGCCGGGCCAGGGCGATCCAGAAGTCCAGCGACTGCTGATCCTTTATCGATCCCTCCCTGCCCGGGGGTCCGTCCTTCAGATGCGGGTCGGGCATTTTTGCAACCCCAGTCAGTCTCTTTCGCTTCATCGCAACCTCCTCCCCTTCGCTCCGTCGTTCCAGGGTAGAAGAGTATATTGCAAAAAACAGACCAGATTGTTGTGGCCTACATGGTCAGATCTATTTCTTTTCTCTGAAAGAATTTGGAGCGTCAGGCTCCCTCCCGCACTTGCGCTGCGGGTTGGGTCCGCTGCCGATATCTCGGCACGGGGCCGACATTTCGGCACTGTGCCGGCACTCCGGCAGCGCGCCGGATTCAGCCGCTCCTCCCTGCCTTCAGGAACCCCCGGCTCCGTTGATACCCAGCTTCTGCATTCGGGACCACAGGGTCGAGCGCTTGAGCCCCAGAAGCCTGGCGGCGCCGCGGGGCCCGCCGACCACCCCGCCTGTTCGATCCAGCGCTCTCAGGATATGGGCTCGCTCGTTCTCCTCCAGCGTAGGCAATTCCGCAGGGGATTGCCCGGTCATCGAGATCTGCAGACCGCCGTCTTCCAGGATTCCCGCCTCATCCCCCGCCAGCGTGTCTCCCCGGCAGAGGATCACCGCCCGCTCCAGAACATTGGCCAGCTCCCGGACATTGCCGGGCCAGGAATAGCGGCCCAGCCGCCGGATAAAGTCGTCGCTCAAAGCCGGGGTTTGTTTACCCATCCTGCGGGCGAATTCGGCGACGAAGTGACGGGCCAGATCCGGGATGTCTTCCCTGCGCTGCCGCAGGGCCGGAAGCTGGATCGGGAAAATATTCAATCGGAAATAGAGATCCGCACGGAACTCGCCCCGGGATACGGCCTGCTTCAAATCCCGGTTGGTGGCGGCAATCACCCTCACGTCCGTTTTCAAGGAACGGGTGCCCCCGACCCGCTGGATCTCCTGCTCCTGCAGGACCCGCAGCAGCTTTACCTGGATCTCCGGCGGCAGCTCTCCCACTTCATCTAGGAGCAGCGTGCCTCCGCAGGCCAGCTCGAACTTCCCCTTGTGCTGGCTGTCCGCTCCTGTGAAGGCCCCCTTCTCGTGTCCGAACAGCTCGCTCTCCACCAGTCCCGGCGGCAGTGCGGAACAGTTCACCGTAACCAGGACTCCCCTCCTGCGCCTGCTGAAATCGTGGATCGCGCGGGCGACAAGCTCCTTGCCCGTCCCGGTTTCCCCCAGCAGCAGGACCGTGGAATCGGTATCGGCTACCAGCTGGATAGCCCGATATACTTCCTGCATGACCCGGGAGCGGCCGATTAAACCGGAAGGATTACTGAACCCCCTGATCTCTTCGAGGAGGTACACGTTCTGATCCTGGAGCTGCTGCACCCGCTTCCGGTCCGTGACATCCCGGATGGCGAAGACCACGCATTTCCTGCCCTCGATCTCCAGGTCGAGAGGTGTGGTGCGTCCCTCGAACCAGCGGCGTCCGGCGGGTACCTGCAGCTCGTACTCCAGGAGTTCGGGCCTGCCCGTGGCGATGGTACGGCGTACCGCCGCCAGGAAGGCACGGGTGTCCTTCCCGGGTATCACCTCCTGCATCAATTTACCCCTGAGCTGCTCCGGTTCCATCAGCAGAAGATCCCTGCAGCTGGTCAGGATCTCCCGGTAGCGTCCCTCCTCGTCCACGACGAGGATCACGTCGGATATCGAGTTGAGGACGGCCTGCAGGGGAATGTTTGTTCTTTCCATCACTCCCGTTTGTTCCATCGGGGTCGTCTCACCCGCTGTATGCGGACGGACGGCATAGACAAGGTCTGGTTTTTTGTTCATTGCGATCTGCCCTCGCCATCGTGTCGGGCCGGAACACCGCTGGAATGTCTCGCAGGAAGATGCACCCTCGGTGTCCGGCGGCTGCAATCCGCGGATCGGCGTGTACTCGATAAATATAACCAAATTAGTAATAATACTTCAAGCGACTGAGCGGTGACTTCTACCGGTGACCTCTACCGGTGAATTCTGCAGGTGACCTCTGTCGGTGAAATCTCCGGATCTCGTCCTGCGTTCCCCGCGAGGCGCGGCGAGGCAAAAAAATTAGTTGACCAAATTAGTAGTATATTAGTAGCTTTGATCCACCTCCGATACTGAGCTCCGATGACGAGAG
>JAFGQJ010000181.1 GCA_016935715.1 Spirochaetales bacterium | reverse complement strand
TGATCGACGAGGCAACAGCGAGGAAGATCTTTCCCGGTATCGTCACGCTCGTCTCCAGGCAGGGTTCGGTCGTTTTTTCGCAGGCAAGGGGATTACGCCAGATCGATCCTTACGAAGAGGATATGACGGAGGATACGATTTTCGATCTGGGGGAGATCAGCCAGCCACTGGCCACCGCTCTGCTCGCGGTCATGATCATGGGCCGGGAGAAGATCGGTGTAGGTGAGACCATCGGGTCGTTCGTGCCGGAGATAGCAGAGGAGAGCAGGGATATCACTCTCGGGCAGCTGCTGCTGCATACCGGCGGGCTGCCGCCACGCGCCGAACTGCACAGAGAGTTCCCGGATTCCCGAAATATCGATTACAACCGGGCGGTTCGATCGCTGTTGGCGGTGAAACCGCAGCACCAGCCGGGGAAACGGGTACTGTTCAGCCGCACCGGCTATCTGCTGCTGGGACAGTTTCTCAGGCGAGCGACAGGCGCCCGCCTGCAGGAGCTGTTTGCCCAATTGGTGGCCTCTCCCTGCAACCTGGCGGATACCTTCTTCAATCCTCCCGTGGTTCTCTGGGGACGGATAGCAGCTGCCGGGCAATGCCCCTGGCGAAAGCGCTGGGTCCGCGGCCAGGTGTTCGACAAGGATTCATACTGCCTGGGGGGAGAGGGGGGAAACGCCGGGCTTTTCGCCACCGCATCCAGCATCCTTCGGCTCCTGTCAATGTTCGAAAACGGGGGGGTGGTGAACGGCTTCCAGCTGCTTTCGGCGAATCAAGTCAAACTGATGCGAACGTCCCTGACCGCCGGCCTGGATGGAAGGCGGTCCTTTGGTTTCCTCCTTCAGGACGAAGGATCGCCCGTCGGCCCGCTTTACAGCAAAGGGTCGTACGGACATACCGGAGATACCGGCACGAGCGTCTGGATAGAACCCGAGGGTCAGCTGATGATCGTGATGCTGACCAATCGTGTCCACCTGGAGGGAGAACAGGAACATACAGCCTTCGCTGATTTTCGCACACAGCTGCATACGCTCGTTCACCGCAGCTGGGTTTGATTTGTCTCGTCTGAGTGTGCCGATCCGCAGGGCGCTATTTCCCCTCTTCAAAGTGCTGGAGTAAGCGAAATGTCGTCCCTTCAGATCGGGCCGCCCATCGTCCGTTCACCGAAGGGAGGGGATGGGGGCTGTTGCCCCGAGTGTCTAAACCGTTACTGCGATTTCAGAAACAGGTTCATCTTTGTGCCGCAAACGGGACAGATCCCTTTTGCCTGGCGGCGACCCTGCTGGTTGGTGACGACCTGAGCGTCCTTCATCATACGTTTCGCTTTGCACTTGACGCAGTAAGCTTCATACTCAGCCATGGTTCCCTCCCCGAATGTATTGTGTTGCTCCAATTCTACCCCAATCCGGGCAAATTTTCAAACGTATTTTATTCCGTTTCTCGCCGCCCCGGAATGCCGGAGAGGCGAGCTTTGACCCCCTTCCCGGTATTCACTATACTGTCAATCGCTCCGGGGCCGACCGGACCACCCCCGGCGGAAGGGATCAGGAGGAAGGTGTCAATCATGGACAAGCAGCTCAGACACACGGTCGTGCTCGTCGGCACGTATTTCCTCGCCTATATCGTCCTGGGGATGACTACGGCTACCCTCGGGCCCTCCCTCCCCTACCTGGCTGAAAATGTAGGTACGTCCCTCAAGGGGATCAGCTCACTGTTCATAGCCCATCGGTTGGGATACATGGCCGGTTCCTTCGGAGGCGGGAGACTGTACGACCGGGTCAGGGGCAACCGGCTGATGGCGGCAGTGCTGCTGATCATGGTCGCCGGTATGCTCACCGTTCCGGTAGTTCCGATTCTCGCCGTTCTGATCGCCATTCTCTTCCTGCTAGGAACCGCCGAAGGCGCGGTGGATGTGGGGGGAAACATTCTGCTGGTATGGACCCGGCCGCCCAGGATCGGGTCCCTGATGAATGCCCTCCATCTGTTCTTCGGGCTCGGCGCCCTGATCTCTCCACTGATACTCGTGCAGATGATTCGCCGAACCGGAGGAATCCGTTGGGGCTACTGGCTGGTAGCCGCCCTGATCGTTCCGATCGCCCTGATTCTTCTGCCCCAGGAAAGTCCGCAGCCCGGGCCCGCGCCGGAGGAGGGGGGCGCCCGCAGAGGCAGGCTCCTGCTTCCCCTGTTGATCGCGGTCTTCTTCTTCCTCCACGTGGCCGCGGAAAGCTCCTACGGGGCCTGGATCTACACCTATTCTCTCACCAGGAAGCTGGCCGACCAGGTGTCGGCGGGCTACCTCACCTCCGCCTTCTGGGGAGCCTTCACACTCGGACGGCTGGGCACCATCTTCCTTGCTCTCAGGATCAACGCGAAGCGCCAGTTGGGCGGCAGTGTGGCAGGGGCATTTTTGAGCCTGGTGATACTGCTGATCTGGGGCGAATCAACGGCCGCGGTCTGGATCGCCACTATCGCCTACGGGGTCTCCCTGGCCGGGCTCTTCCCCGGAAGCATCACCCTGGCCAGCGAAAATCTCCACTTGACCGGGGGGGTTACCGGATTCTTCCTGGTCGGCTCCTCCCTCGGCGCCATGACCGTGCCCTGGCTGATCGGCCAGTTCTTCGAGTCTGTCGGTCCCCACGTGTTCCCGCTGTTCCTCGCGGCCGCCGTTGCGGGCAGCATCCTGCTCCTGGCGGCGATTCTGGTCCTGCTGCGGATGCGCCGGTGATCTTCCGCCCTTGTAACCTCCGCTGT
>JAFGQJ010000180.1 GCA_016935715.1 Spirochaetales bacterium | reverse complement strand
CCATTGCGCGCAGGAGATGGCGCCCTGCTCGTGCCAGCCGCAGGACTGGTCGAAGCTGCGGATGCATTGCAGAAGGCGGTGGGTGGCTGCGTCGATGTGCGCCGACAAGGTGGCGATTTCCTGAGCCAGTTTCTCGGTGTGTTCCATGACAACCACTATACACCTGTATAGCTATTAGTGCAAGCTTTTTTTGGGGAAAATACAGGCGATGTCGGCAGTTTCCGCGTTCTCACCCATGCCGGCCTTCCTGTTGACAGGAACCTCTTGTTTCATTAAACTTCGAATTAAGAAAGCAAACGAAACCGCGTTTCCGGAGCGTCGGATGCTCGACCCGGAGCCACGGTTTTGACGGATGTGATCGATGTGATGGAACAGGAAATCTATCAGAACGAACGCTACGAATCGATCCTTGCCATGCTCGACCGGTTGAAAAAGGTGAGCGTGCAGGACCTCACCCAGAAGCTCGGCGTCTCGGAGGTGACGGTTCGCAAAGACCTGAGTTTCCTCGAAGAGAGGGGCAAGCTTATTCGTATTCACGGCGGAGCCGTGCTCGCGGAGGACGAGGGACACCTGCGGACCATCGCGATCCGTCAGGCGGAGCATGCCGCAGAGAAACGGGCGATCGCCCGCAAGGCACGGGAGCTGATCCGGCCGGGGGAGACGCTGTTCGTCGATGCGGGCAGCACCTGTTCGGCCCTGGCCCGCGAGATCCGGGACATGGAGCTGAGGGTGGTGACCAACTCCCTCCACGCCATTCTCGAGCTTGCCGATTCCGCCGGGATCTCCCTGTTTTCCACGGGGGGCAGCTATCGCCCGGAGGCCTGTTCCTTCATCGGCCCGGGTGCGCTGGAGACGATCGCGGACGTCCAGATCGATACCTGCTTCATGGGAACGACCGGCTTTTCCAGGGAGGGGGTGTTTTCCTCCCAGAACGTGATCGAGAGCCAGATGAAGAGTGCCGTCATCCAGGCGTCCCGCAGGGTGGTAATGCTCGCGGATCATTCGAAATACGGAACCACCGCCTTCAGCGTGTTCGCCAGGGCGAAAGATGTCGATGTGCTGGTCATCGATTCGGGAGTTGGAGACAGGCAGGCCCTGGAGGCTCTGGGCATGGAAGTGTTGATTGCCGGGCTGCAGCAGCCACTGCAGGTGAAGAAATCTTGAGTTATCGGAGGAGAAAAAGATGCAAGCGGACATCGGACTCATCGGACTGGCCGTAATGGGCCAGAATCTGGTGCTGAACATGGAGAGCAGAGGATACTCGGTGGCGGTATACAACCGCACCGCCGAGCGCACGCGGGAGTTCATGGATCAGCGGGCTTCCGGCAAGCGGATCGTTGCCGGCTACAGCATCGAGGAGTTCCTCGGTGCCCTGAAGAAGCCCCGCGCGGTCATGATCATGGTGAAAGCGGGCGGCCCCGTCGACCAGGTGATCGATCAGTTGGCGCCGCATATGGACAAGGGGGATATCCTGATCGACGGGGGCAACTCTTTCTTTCAGGATACGATCCGCCGCACCCGCGAGCTGGAAGCCAAGGGATTGCGCTACATCGGCACAGGCGTGTCCGGAGGTGAGGAGGGCGCCCTGCACGGTCCCAGCATCATGCCGGGCGGGACGCGGGAGGCCTACGACCAGGTGGGCAAGATTCTGGTCGATATCTCCGCCAAGGTCGGCGGCGATCCCTGCTGTACCTACATCGGGTCCGACGGCGCCGGACACTACGTGAAAATGGTGCACAACGGGATCGAATACGGAGATATGCAGCTGATCGGCGAAGCTTACATGCTGATGAAGGATGCACTGGGCATGAGCCACGAGCAGATGCAGCGGACATTTTCCGAATGGAACAAGGGCGAGCTGGATTCCTACCTGATCGAGATCACCGCGGACATCCTCTCCAAGAAGGATCCGGACACGGGGGAGCCTCTGGTGGAGATGATCCTGGACAAAGCCGGACAAAAGGGAACCGGCAAGTGGACCAGCCAGTCCGCCCTGGACCTGGGTATCTCCACCCCGACGGTGGCCGAAGCGGTGTTCGCCCGCTGCATCTCGGCGATCAAGGAGCAGCGCGCGGAGGCCTCCTCGGTGCTGTCCGGGCCCAAGATGGATTTTCACGGCGACAAGGGGGAGTTCGTGGAATCGATCCGGCAGGCCCTCTACGCTTCCAAGATCTGCTCCTATGCCCAGGGATTTTCGCTGATGCAGTCCGCCGCGCAGGAGTACGGCTGGGATCTGAAGCTGGGGGAGATCGCCATGATCTGGCGGGGAGGCTGCATCATCCGGGCCAAGTTCCTCGGCAAGATCAAGGAAGCCTACGACCGGAATCCGAGCCTGAATAACCTGCTGATGGATCCCTATTTTTCCGGGATCGTGCAGAGCAACCAGGCCCGGTGGCGGCAGGTGGTATCCATGGCCATTCAGATGGGGGTGCCCGTGCCGGCATTCTCCTCGGCCATCACCTACTTCGACGCCTATCGCAGCGAACGCCTGTGGGCCAACATGATTCAGGCCCAGCGGGACTACTTCGGCGCCCACACGTATCAGAGAGTGGACAGGGAAGGCAGCTTCCACACCGAGTGGATGAAGATATAGGGGAGGGTTGGCATGAACGATACGAATCATTACGTACAGGAGATGTTCGGACTGTCCGGCACGGTGGCCGTCATCACGGGAGGCGCCGGAGCCATAGCCGGCGCGTTTACCACGGCCCTGCTGAAGGCCGGCGCCAAGGTGGCCATCTGGGATCTGGAGCAGAGTACGATCGACAAGGTGACCGCGCGGTTGAACGGCGAGATCGAGGGGGCGAAAGACAGGCTGTTCGGCTATGAAGCGGACATCAGCACCGAGAAAGCCGTGGAAAAATCGATCGAAGCCACGGAAAAGGTCTTCGGTGCGCCGAACCTGCTCATCAACGGGGTGGGGGGGAACCGGGGCAAGTGCGCCTTCGTGGATCAGGACATGGAGACCTTCGAGTTCGTCCTCAAGCTGAACCTGGTGGCGGGGTTGATGATCCCCACCAAGGTGTTTGCAGCCTACTGGATAGAGAGGAAGATCGAAGGGGCGATCATCAACATGGCCTCGATGGCCTCCTACGTTCCGCTGTCCGGGGTCTGGGCCTACGATGCGGCCAAGGCCGGTGTATTCAACCTGACCCAGGCCGCGGCCAAGGAGTTCGCGCCCCATGGAATCCGGGTGAACGCCATCGCTCCGGGTTTCTTCGTCGGCAAGCAGAACAGGGATCTGCTGTACGACGCGAAAACGGGCGAGCTCACCGATCGGGGCAAGGACATCATCTCCCGTACCCCCTACGGTCGATTCGGGGAGACCGAGGAGCTGGCCGGAGCCCTGCTGTTTCTCGCCAGCCCCAAAGCCGCCGGGTTCGTTACGGGCATCAGCCTGGCGGTGGACGGGGGCTACCTGGTCGACAACATCTAGGCGCACCGGCATGACCAGAGAGGATCTGCGGAAGCTGGAGCCGAGGCATGATTTTTTCATCGGGATCGATTCGGACGGCTGTGCCTTTCCGAGCATGGAGTTGAAGCACAAGGAGTGCTTCATTCCCAACATCGTGAAGCACTGGAAACTGCAGTCGATCTCCAGATACGTCCGGGAGGCGGCGGAGTTCGTCAACCTGTACTCCAGGTGGCGCGGAGAGAATCGTTTTCCCGCACTGCTGCGCGTTTTCGATCTGCTGGAGGAGCGCCCGGAGGTTGCGAACAGCGGCGCCCGGATCCCGGAGGTTCCGGTGCTGCGAGAATGGGTCGCCTCTGCAGCCTCTCTGGGCAACCCGACGCTGAAGCAGGAGATCGACGGAAATCCGGACCCGGAGCTGATCCAGACCCTGAAGTGGTCCGAAGCGGTGAACGAAGCGATCGCCGACATGGTGGTGGAGCTGCCTCCCTTCCCCGGAGTGAGGGAGGCTCTCGAGAGGATGGCAGAGAAGGCGGACGTGATCGTCGTGTCCGGTACCCCTGGAGAGGCGCTCCAGAGGGAGTGGGACGAACACGGCATCGCCCGCTACGTCCGCATCATCGCCGGACAGGAGCTGGGCAAGAAGAGGGAGCACCTCAGCCTGGCTGCGGGGGGCAAGTACGAGACGGAGAAGATACTGATGATCGGGGATGCACCCGGAGACATGGAGGCCGCCAAGGCGGTGGGGGCGCGGTTCTACCCCATCGAACCGGGAAACGAGGAGAGCTCGTGGCAGCGGCTGCTCGGCGAAGCTCTAAATCGCTTTTTCGAAGGCAGCTACGCGGGGGCTTACGAGGACGGTCTGATCGAACGGTTCAGCCGGCTCCTCCCTGACACGCCACCCTGGAAAACGAGATAGTACGGAAAGGAGCAAACCCATGGTTGCAGGAAGAGGAAGGCCGGATCTGGATATCGGCCTGGAGGAAGCCAAACAGATCATCGCAGAAGGGATCCCGGCTGAGCTGGTGGCGGGCAGGAAAGTGCTGGTGCTGACCCCGGACGCCACCCGCACCTGTCCCCTCCCGCGGATGATCACCGCCGTCAGGGAGGTGGTCGGGGAGCGGGCGCAGCGGCTCGATTTCATGGTGGCCCTGGGATCGCATCATCCCCTCGAGGACGATCAGATCCTGAAGCTGTACGGGATCAGCCCGCAGAGGAGGGAACAGGAGTTCGCCGGCAGCCGTTTCCTCAACCACCGCTGGGACCTTCCCGACACCCTAGCCAGGATCGGAACGATCACCGAGGAGGAGATAGGGCAGATAACCGAAGGCAGGTTCCGGGAAGCGGTGGATGTGGACATCAACCGGGCCATCTTCGACTACGACCTCCTGCTCATCCTGGGGCCGGTGTTCCCCCACGAGGTGGTCGGGATATCCGGGGGGAACAAGTACCTGTTTCCCGGAATCTCCGGGGGGGAGTTCCTTCACTTCTTTCACTGGCTGGGCGCGGTGATCAGCTGCTGGAAGATCATCGGCAAAAAGCATACGCCAGTGCGGGAGGTGGTCAACCGGGCTGTGGAGATGGTATCGGTTGCCCGCCAATGCATCTGCATGGTGGTCGGCCGCGATGAGAAAGACCCTGACGGCTCCGGAACGCTGGCGGGTTTGTTCGCCGGCGATGCGCAGGAAGCCTGGTCCAGGGCCGCGGATCTGTCGCAGCAGATGCACATCACCTACAAGGAGCGCTCGTATCACACCGTGCTGGGTCGAGCCCCCGAGATGTACGATGAGATCTGGGTGGCGGGCAAGGTCATGTACAAGCTCGAACCCGTCGTGGCCGAGGGGGGCAGGCTCATCATCTACGCGCCCCACCTGAAGGAGGTATCCTCCACGTGGGGACGCTATCTGGAACGCGTCGGCTATCACGTGGCGGAGTATTTCATCAAGCAGTGGGACCGGTTCACGGACGTGCCCCGCGGGGTGCTGGCGCATTCGTCCCACGTCAAGGGTTTGGGCAGCTACGAGAACGGGGTGGAGAAACCCCGCATAGAGGTTATACTGGCCACCGGGATTCCCGAGCAGACGTGCCGGAAGATCAATCTGGGCTACATGGACCCCTCGTCCATAAGGATCGAGGAGTACCAGAACCGGGAAGAGGAAGGTATATTGTTCGTGGATCACGCCGGTGAGGTCCTGCATCGCGTAAAGGGAGAGGAGTGAGATGGAGATCGGCAGAGAGGCAATCGAGCGGTGGATAGCGGCAGCCCGGAAAGCGGGGATCCTGGGGGCGAAGGGATTCGACGCGGATGCGGCGGGGAAGGCTGAGGAGCTGTTGTATCCACGGTCGCTGAAACAGAAGGGCGATCTCACGTTCGCCCTTCTGAAGGTGCCCGGCACATCCCGCAGCGGACCGGTGATGACCTGGGACCGCATCCTGGGGATATTCGGACCCGGCGAAGCGCCGCAGGGATTCCAGGGCGAGGTCCTCCGGAGCGCCGGAAGCGGTGGCGGCGAGGAGGAAGGCGGCGGTCTGTTCGGTCCGTTGAGCCGGGCAAACGCCGCGGCTCTGCGCCGGGCCCTTCCCCATACCGCCCCCTCTCCCCTTGCCGATCAGCAGGTCACCTTCGGAGCCGGAGACCGGCTGGGTGCGGCCGGCCCCGGGCACCTGCGCGGCATGCAGGGCTATCGGGTCTGCCCGGTTCTGGCGCAGCAGTCGGTGCGGGAGCTCGAGCTGACCGGCAGGGACTACCAGCAGGTGCTCGACGCAGCCACCTGGGCCGTTTTCCAGGAGGGATACGAAGGACCGTGGGGAGCGGACGGAGATCACCTCAAGAGCGAGGACTGGGTGCGCACCGCCCTGCAGATCGGCTTCACCATGATCACCGCGGATGTGTCCGACTACATCAGCAAGCAGTACGCGGCCGGGAGCGACGGCGAAGTCCTGGAGGACTATCAGCAGCTGGAGGAGGGCTACCGCCGCCGCCTCGAAGAGGCCTACCTGCCGCTGGAGGTCGAGCTTGACACCGGCCGCACGGTTGGTTTTTCCCGGGCAGCCCTGGCCCGCATCGCCCTGATCTACGGCCGGGCCATCGAGCACGCCCTGAGCCTGTATTCGAGCGGGGTCGAGGTGAAGGGGGAGGGGGGATTCGATTTCGAGCTCTCGGTGGATGAGACCGAAACCCCCACGACCCCCGAAGCCCACCTCTTCGTAGCCATGGAGTGCAGGCAGCGGGGAATGAAGATCGACTCTCTGGCACCCCGCTTCGTGGGCGAGTTCCAGAAGGGAATCGACTACATCGGGGATCCGGAGGAGTTCGAACGGTCCTTTGCCGACCATGCCGCACTGGCGGCAAAGCTGGGCCACCGGATCTCGGTCCATTCGGGCAGCGACAAGTTCTCCGTTTTCCCGGCCGTGGGCCGGCTCACCGGGGGACGCTTCCACCTGAAGACCGCGGGAACCCACTGGCTGGAGGCCATGAAGGTCATCGCCGTGCAGGAGCCAGCCCTGTACCGGAGGCTCCACGGGGCGGCGCTGGCGCGCTTCGAAAAAGCGACGAGCTACTACCACGTCACGACCAACCTGGACAATGTGCCGAGCCTCGACGGGCTGTCCGACGGCCAGCTGCCCTCCCTCTTCGACAATCCCGATTCCAGACAGCTCATCCACATCACCTACGGAGAGCTGCTGCGGGACCGGGAGCTGGGAGCCGAGTTTTTCGGGGCGCTGCACAGGCACATGGAGTCCTACTGGCAGGCGGTGCAGAAGCACACGGAGCGCCATCTGAAGACACTGGGGGTAAAGCAAAATGGGCGGTAGCAAAGCGAAAGCGGCGTTTCTCGATGAGGATTTCCTGCTCACCACGGACCCCTCCCGCAGGCTCTTCCACGAGTACGCGGAAGGCCTGCCGATCTTCGACTATCACTGCCACCTGCCCGTGGCCGAGATAGCCGAGAACAGGAAGTTCGAAAACCTGAGCCGCCTCTGGCTGGAGGGGGATCACTACAAATGGCAGGCCATGAGGGCTTTCGGCATCGAGGAGCGCCGGATCACCGGGGACGCCCCGGACTGGGAAAAGTTCATGGCCTGGGCCGAAACGGTTCCCTTCACCGTTCGCAATCCCCTGTACCACTGGACCCACATGGAGCTGAAGGATCCCTTCGGCGTAACAGGCAAGCTGCTCGCTGCGGATACGGCTCGGGAGATCTACGATCACTGCAACGCCCTGCTGCAGCGGGAGGAGTTCCGCGCCCGGGGCTTGATGGAGCATTTCAAGGTAAAGGTGGTCTGCACCACCGACGATCCCACGGATGACCTGGAGCACCACCGCAGCTTGGCAGGGGAACGAGCCGGGGGCGGTTTCGGCATCAGGGTGCTGCCCGCTTTCCGTCCGGACAGGGCCATGGCGGTGGAAAACGTAAAGGATTTCATCGCCTGGATCATCAGGCTGGAGAAGGCCTCGGGCATGCTGATCGCCGACTATCCCAGCTTCATCGATGCGCTGAAAAAGCGCCACGGCTACTTTCACCAGCTGGGCTGCCGGCTGTCGGATCACGGCATCGAGCAGCCCTACGCCGGGGAGTATACCGACGGGCAGATTGCCGGGATATTCAAAAAGGCCCGCGCCGGAGAACAGCTGAGCCCCGACGAGATCCTGAAGTTCAAATCCGCCGTTCTCTTCGAGCTGGCCTCGATGGATGCGCAGGCGGGCTGGACCCAGCAGTTTCACTTCGGAGCCCTGCGCAACAACTCCAGCCGGATGTACGCCTCCCTTGGACCGGACAGCGGCTTCGAT
>JAFGQJ010000179.1 GCA_016935715.1 Spirochaetales bacterium | reverse complement strand
TCCCGAATCTCTCGACGCCCTCCGTGCTCTAGGCGAGCAGAGCCTCCAGCTCCCGGAAGTCCCGGATCGTGTAGTCCGGCCCGCAGCGCAACAGCCACTGCGGCTCGTAGAACCGGCGGTTCCTGTCGGGAAAGTACAGGATAGTGGCGATGCCGGCATTCCGGCCCATCTCGATATCCTTGCTGCTGTCCCCCACCATGACCGCCCGCTGCCGCCGTCTGGTCTCTTCGCGATGGGAGCCCAAAGGGCCCAGGATCTCCAGGGCTCTGTTCACCGCTTCGGGATGCGGTTTGAGGCGTTGCACGTCCTCCAGGCAGACGAGCAGGTCAATCAGCGACGCGATGCCCTCCCGGGCAACCACCGGCTCCACGAAGCTGCGCCTGGACCCGGTGAGGATGGCCGTTCGCTTCCCCCTCAGCCGCAGGCGCTTCAAAGCAGTGCGCGCCCATGGATTGAGCTTCACGGCAGGGATCCGCCGATCCAGACCCTCCATGATCTCCAGGGCGAAAGCCTCCACGTCCGGTACGCCGAAACGCCCGGGACCGCTCCAGTCATTGAACAATTCCCGCCCGATCGCCTGCTCCTCCACAGGAATCCCCCGCCTGGAGAGGGCCAGCTTGTACAACTCCATCCAGATCCCCAGCGTATCGGCCAGACAGCCGTCCCAGTCGAAAAAGATGTACTCGAAGGTCTGCGACAGGACCGACCCCCGGCGGAGCCGCTCTTCCATCATTCTTTCCTCAGCACCGCAATCATCGCGTCGAGATTGTCAGCCCGTGCTTCTCCGGCAGGCTTCCAGGGCTGAGCAGTTTGTTGGGCAGAGCGTACACAAAGGCTGTGGATACGACAAGAGCCTTCGGTATACAATCAAAGGCGAGACTCGAGTGCTGCTTATATCCATTCATGCGGAGGTTATCTCGATGCCAATTGCAGAAAAAGAGTTCAAAATCGGCCTGATGGTCACCGCGTTGCTGGAAGACCGGTTCAACAAGACCGGACACATGCGGGAGGAGGCCTGCAAAGCCGCCGAGCGCTATGCCGAGGTTTTGTCCGCTTTCGGCAAGGTGGTGAATCCCGGGTTTTTCGAGTACGAGCACCAGGCCGTGCGAGTCGCCAGGGTATTCAAAGAACAGGACGTGGATCTCATCGTCTTCATCGAGCTGGCCTACCAGAAGGGTCTGATTCCCATGCGAGCGCTGCTCGAGCTCGACGTCCCGATCGTGATCTGGAACGCCCAGTTCGTGAACGAGTTCTCCGAGAAGGCGGATTTCGATCTCATCATGATGAACTCCGGGATGGCCGGACTTCCCGAGGTTACCAGCGCGCTGATCAGGTCGAACAGGACCTTCTTTCTGGTCACCGGTCCGATCGACGATGCCGGCGCGAAGGCGAAAATCGCTCAGTACATCTCGGCCGCCAAGGCTGTAGCCCGCCTGCGAAACAGCAAGATCGGCATCATCGGCCATCCCTTCGAAGGGATGACCGATCTGATGCAGGACAACTTCGCCGTCATGGAAACATTCGGTGCCACCTGCTGGCCGATCGATCACGATCTGGTCATCGACGCCTTTGATGCGACCGGCGAGGCCGAAGCCAGGAAGGTCGTGCAGGAACAGGAGGGCAGAGCGCGCAAGGTGGAGGTCGAAGAGGCGATGATGCTTCGCTCCGCCAGGCTGGCCTCTGCCCTCGAAAAAGTGGTGGCGGAGGGCGGCTTCGATGCGGTGGCCGAGTTCGACCAGGTGTGGCTCTCCGACCAGAGGATCGGCATCATACCCTTCTTCGGGACTTCCAGGCTCGTGGAAAATCACGTGCCCTTCACCTGCGAAGCGGACGTTCTGCGCGCCCTGGCCATGCTCGTGCTGGAGGAGCTGGCCGGACATTCGACTTTCCTGGAGCATTACATTCTGGACTTCAAACGGGATCTCATGTTCAACTCCCACGACGGCCACGGAAATCCCAGCCTGGCCGACAAGGCAAAGGGCGTACGCATCGTGCCGACCATCTACTACGAAGGATTCCATGGGTTTGGAGCCTCGTTCAACTATGCCTATCACCCCGGCGAGGTCACCCTGTTTTCCATCGGAAACATCGGGCGGGGATCGTTCCAGCTCATCTCCGCAGAGGGGAGTTTCCTGGAGATGGAGCCGAGGGATATCTCCGCTCCGCAGACATTCTTCAAGTGGAGCGGAGGCAGCATCAGGGAGTTTTCGGAGAAGTGGCTGCTGGCCTCTCCTTCCCACCATCACACCGCGGCGTACGGAAAGCTCAATCAGACCATCGCCGCCGTGGCCGGAATGCTGAACATGAAGCACGTTCAGATATGAGTTTCGATTCAGGGCACCAAAGACATCTGGCAAAGGAGATGTCCAGGCAAGATATATCCGGGCAGGACATGATGATAATTCTCAAAATTTGTTGTTGATCTGCGTGAAATCGTCAACTACTATGTAAGAAAGTCATATCTACCAAGGAGGTACCAAATGAGCAAGAAAATGTTACTCACATTGCTTGTGTCTGCGCTCCTGCTCACGACGGCGACATTCACCATGTTCGCCGGCGCCAAGCAGGAAGCCGCGGCCGAGGCAGTCAAGATGACCATGTGGGTCAACGGGGCGGACAGCATCATCGGTCCCACCGAGCAGCAGAAGCCCCAGGACCAATGGTACGTCTCCCAGGCCTTCAGTCGCTTCGAGACGGCCAATCCCGGGGTTAGCATCGAGCTGGTAGTGCCGCCGGATCAGGGGGCGGCCCACACGAACTTCAAGACCGCCGGCCTGGCGGGCAACGCCCCGGACGTGTGCAATCTCTGGACCGGACAGCCGATCTTCGCCCTGAAGGAGGTTATCCTTCCCCTGGACGACCTGGTCCCCGCGGCGGACCTGGAAAACATCTGGGGCTGGGAGTCCGTGCGGGACGGCTTCAAGGATGACGGTACCATCCTGGGCTACCCGGCGGCCCAGAATCAGATCTGCTTCATGCTCTACAACAAGGCACTGGTGAAGAAGGCGGGCCTGGACTTCGAGGCCGATCCGCCCAGGACCCTGAAAGACTTTGACGCAGCCCTGGCCAAGATCAAGTCAAGCGGCACCATTCCCATCCTGGTGGACGAGGCGGCCCAGGGCGTGCCCTGGTTCCTCTGCTGGGTCGCCGATTACTGGTGGGCTCAAATGACCGGCAACCCGACGATCATCGAGGAAACCTACGGACGCAAAAAGTTCGCCGAAGACAAAGGCCTGCTGGCCACCCTGGAGTACTATCACTCCCTGTATACCAACGGCTTCTTCCGACCGGACCTGCTCACGGCCAACGACTCCTTCAGCCAGTTTCTCCAGGGCAAGGGAGCGATCTGGCCGGCGGTTCCCAGCTTCCTGGCCGACGCGGAGAAGAGCCTGGGTGCAGACGCTGGCGTGTTGATGCCGCCGGAGATGGATCCCAACGCCGAGCTGACCAACTCCACCATCGGAGGACCCGGGCAGAGTTTCGTCATCGCCAAGAAGACCAAGTATCCCGAGATGGCGGTAAAGCTGGCTTCGCACCTGAACTCCAAGGCGGAAGTGCTGGCCGCGATGAAGATCAACACCTACCCGATCGTGCGTTCCGACATCTCCATCCAGGAGCTCGGCTGGGCCCCGGACAGCAACATCGCCAAGCTGCACAAGTACGTGGGCACCTACAGCTATTGGCTGGACAACCTGCTGACCTCGGGACCCGCCGAGGTCTACTATACTCAGGGCGGCCTGGTCGCCGGCGGCAGGATGACCCCGCTTGAGTTTGCACAGGAGATGGACAAGAAGGCCGGACCGTAGGCACTGAAAACTCTCAGAGACCACATCCTTTGCCGACACCGCGGCGCGTCGCACCGTGGTGTCGGTAGTTTTTTCCGGCTCTCGAGTCGACCTGCGGCAGCTATCGCTCCGGTTGCGATTGCGAAAAACGGATCGGGGCGCTAAATTATCAGGGTAGATGATGACAGCGCGAAAAAAATTCCTGCCGATTTTCCTTTCCCTGCTTCCGGTATTTGTGATCCTGGCGGTGCTCCGGGTATATCCGATCGTCGTCGCCGTGATGAAGAGCTTCACCAACTGGGATGGCCTCTATCAGAGCGACTGGGTGGGGCTGGCCAACTACATCAACTTCATCAAGGGCGGTCCCTTCTGGAAGGTCTTACGCAATACGCTGATCCTGATGATCAATGTACCGCTGCAGGTATTCATCGGCCTGGTGGTGGCCCTGCTCCTGTATGAGAAGGTCAAAGGCTGGCAGTTCTACCGGGCCATGGTCTACACGCCCCAGATTATCTCCGCGGTGATCATCGGTTTCCTCTTCAAGATCTTCTTCGGCTTCAACGGGCCGTTCAACACGATGCTTCGGGCCGTCGGGCTGGAGAAAATCGCTATCGAGTGGTTCGGCAACAGCTACACCGCCCTTGCGGTGATCGTCTTTTCGGTCGTTTGGTTCTCCATCGGCTGGCAGGCCGTGGTCATTTTGGGCGGCATGTCCGCCATCCCCCCGTCGGTATTCGAAGCGGCGATCATCGACGGGGCCAGCTACTGGCAGCGGGCTTTCAAGATCGTCGTTCCGATGCTGGTTCGGGTCATCGAGTTCGCGGTCATCGCATCCGGCGTCTGGACGTTGACCCAGCTGTTCCCCTTCCTGTTCGCCATGACCCGGGGCGGCCCCGGTTATGAGACATCCACCCTGGATTACATGATCTACCTCAAGTCCTTCGGCCTGGGTTTCGGCCGGGACTACGGCACGGCCACCGCCATCGCGGTTATGCTTCTGATACTGGTTTTGGTCCTGACCCTCATCGAGATGCGTGTGGCCAACCGGTCCGACGATTGGAGCTGAATCATGAGGGGCAGGCGCAAGCTGAAAGGGATTCTGGTCTCGCTGCTGCTGGCGGTGATGACGGTTTCCTTCCTCTATCCCCTGTACTACATGCTCATCAACTCGCTGAAGACCCGCACGGACTTCTTCACGAATCAGTTCAATCTGCCCCGCCCTCCCCTGCAGTTCGTCAATTACACGACGATGATCAGCCAGTTCAAGATCCTGAACCTGTTCAAGAACTCCTTCATCATTTCGGCCTTTACCGTGGTCGGGCTGCTGATCATCGGCACCTTCGCCAGCTACGTGTTCGCCAAGTACCGTTTCAAGGGCAGGGGCGTCATCTACGTGGCCGTGCTGGCCACGATGTTCATCCCCAGTCAGGTCACCATCATCCCCCTCTACGTGCTGTTCTCCAAGATCGGGCTGGTCAGCACGTATTGGTCGGTGGTCTTCGCCTACCTGGCCCTGTTCCTGCCCGAATGCATCCTCTTGATGACCGCCAACTTCCGCTCGATCATCGACGAGCTTCTGGAAGCGGCGGAGATCGACGGTTGCGGCTACCTGCAGAAGGTCTGGAACGTGGTGGTGCCGATGGGCCGGGCCGCGATCTTCCTGTCCATCATCTTCTACTTCATCATGTCCTGGAACGACCTGTTCACCCCCATGATCTTTCTTCAGAGCATGGAGAAGCGCACCGTGATGGTTGCGCTGGCCGCCTTGATGGGCCGCTACACCGGTGCACCTACCCTGCAGTTCGCCGGGCTGCTGCTGAGCGCCGTGCCGGCGCTGATCGTCTACATCGTATTCCAGAAGAATATCATCCGGGGGCTTTCGCTGGGGGCGATCAAATAAGCGGCACATGAGCAGAGCTTTCGTCAGCGAATCGGACGGCGGGTTCCAGGATGATGATCTTCCGGCCCTGAAGATCCCTCTTCCCGCCAACGCCAAGAACTACATGACTCCCGAGGGCGCGGCGAAGCTCAAATCAGAGCTGCAATATCTCCTGCACACGGAGCGACCCAAAATTGCGGCCCTTCTTTCCCGCCAGGTTTCCGGTACCGACAGCGCGGACCAGCAGACCATAGCTCTATCGCGGCGAAAGCTTCGGGAGGTGGACCGCAGGATCGAATACCTCAACGTCATGGCCGGCCGGCTCGAGGTGGTAGAAACGGCAGGACAAGACCGGCAACAGGTCACCTTCGGAGCTTCGGTAACGGTGGCGGATGAGAAGGGGACCACCAAGGTGTATCGCATCGTAGGAGTGGACGAGAGCGAGCCGGAAGCCGGTCGAATCAGCTGGATTTCCCCTTTGGCAAGGGCTCTCGTCGGCGCCGGCACGGGCGATACGATAACGGTCGAGCTTCCGGAGCAGGCAGTCAGGCTCAGAATTATTGAGGTCGAGTATCTATAAGCTCCGGGCAACCGGGGAAAAAGCGCCGGGGCCGACGCAACGCCGCAACGGCGGCTCCCCTCATTCCCCTGGCCGGCGGCCGTCCAGAACAGGCTCGATTCCCAGCAGGTAGCAGAGATCCAGCAGCTCTCCCACATGATCCCCATATACGGCGGCGAAGTGCTGCGACTGCACGTGGTCCAGGATCTGCCGGACCGGCACATCGGGAAAGAACTTCACGCTCGGCCAGGAAGGCAGCGGCACTCCCATCTCGACCCACTGGGGAGGCTTCCTGCCTTCCCCGGTGACGATGTGCATGCGGTAGCCCCGGTCGCTCTCCGCCAGACAGGCCAGCGTCATTCTTCCCAGCTTGAGACGCGAACAGTGGGCGATACCCCCTAGCAGCACGGTGGACACGTCCTTGATCTGGGGGTTGCCGTCGATGAAGGCATTCGGGGCGTAACCATCCTCGCCCAGCAGGATCCACTCGGGATCGTGCTCGTAGTGTTCCAGGAACATCGGCTCCTGGCCGGAAAGCAGCTTCAGCATCAGCTCAGCCACCAGATTGCCGATGTCGTTCTCATCCACGTAGGGATAGCCGGCCGAAGCGACCAAAGAGGAGGGAACCGCGTGGACGATATCGAGCTCCAGGTCCACCCCGTCTACGCATTTGTAGGAGAAGGCGCTGAAACCCTTCTCCTCGCAGATCTGTACCGTGGCCAGGTACATGCGGATCACGCGTTCGACCACCTCTTCTTTCGGTTTACCCAACGGATACTGCCAATTCTTCGTAATCGCAGCCATCTCCCCGCGCACCTTCCCGGCATCCAGGGCTTCCATCCGCCGCAGCAGCTGGAGCATGTCCATGCTCTCCACCTCCGGTCCGATGACATCCCTCAACCTGATCACGGAGAAATCGGTGGTATACAGACCCATATCGTTGAATCCGATCATTCCTATCCGGCTCTTCCTCAGCTGCTTGGCGGCGTGCGCCGCCCGCCCGAAATCGATGATCCCGTCGACATCCATCGCTGAGTCCGGCCCGTTGAACAGGTACTTGAATTTGAAACCCCAGCGTTCCAGCGGGTAGCGGATCGCCGTGGATCCGGCCCCGGCGGCGGGGGAAATCAGCGTGTCTCCTTCGCTGAAACCCCCGAAGCTGTACAGCACGACCGGTTCCCTGCGGAACTCGAGAAGAACACGGGTGACGGCGCGAACCTCGATCCAGTTGATGACGTTCGCGATCAGAAAATCCCACTGCCCGGCTTTCAGCTCCGCAATCGCCCTGTCGACTTCCGATCCTTCGCCGAACACAGGGTCGGTGCGTACGAGCTCGATGCCTTTTTCCGCAAGCTGTTTCTCGGCACGGGCGCTGATCGTTTTCAAATTTTCCGGTTTGTAGAATTGCGTCCCGAAGGACACGTAGCCGGCTCGTAATGCCTCCACGTAGCTCCTCCTTTAGAATAGATTTCGGCAACGGGCATCAATGCCCGCGGTATTCACTGAAAAGTTTGAAACCGTTCTCTTGCGCGCTTCGGACATCCGGCTCGGCCAAGAACTGATCATAATAGTCAAATTGTGCTTGACTTAGAAACATAGTTTACTATACTTGTTTCAAATAGTCAGCCCATCTCCCGATGCACGGGACGCACCGGCATGTTGATGTGGATCCAGGAGAATCATCATGAAAACATCGATCCAGAGTCCGCTTCTTTCTCTGAGTGACCTTTTGGGCAGAGAGTACACCACGGCGGTGTGCACGGCAAGGGCCTTCACGTCCCCGGAGGACGTGAAAGAACTCCTGTCCATCGCCGAGGAGAAGGAGGATTTCTATCCGAAGGATTTCGAGAACAGGGTGGATGAGCTGGTCGACTTCGTAGGCACGCAGGTCTGTCCGGGTTTCAAGACCTCCGCCTGCGGGGCGACTACGGATGCCTTCAACAAAGCATCCAAGTTCGCCATGGCCCCACTGAGCGGCTACGGATTCATCCGGATCGGGGAGGACGGGCGGGCCTATCTGATCTCGAAGAGCGAGCACTACCATGCTTCCCTGGGCCACGGTTTCCCCGGATACCGCCTGATCGAGAAAGCCAAGAAACTCGGTATCGCCAATATCACGCACAACAACACCCGCGGCCATATCACCCGCCTGCTGGAGGAAGAGCTGGTCCGATTGGCGAACGGGATCGCCCGGGGAGATCGCAAGAAGCTGGAGTCCGTATTGTCGTCCAGGGAACCTCAAGTGTTGAACCGGGTGATCAACCTGCAGACCGGAAGCCTGGCGGTGGAAGCAGCTTTGAAGATGATGCTGGGGCGTTTCTTCAAGCTGGACAAAACCTTTCCTGACCCTCCCTATGCGGACCGCATACCCGTGTTCCTGGTCATCGCCGACAATGAGGGGGGCAAGGCGGCCAACTACCACGGGACGACCGTTCTCACTCAGCTCATGCGGGGACTGTGGCCGGGGATGTACGAGAAACTGCAGGAGTGCGGGCTTTTCGTCATGCAACCGGTGCGGATCAACGACGGAGCTCACTTCGAAGAGCTGCTCGGTCGTTACGATCAGGGCAAATACAAGGTGGCCGGTTTTTTCCACGAGCTGATCCTGATGAACTACGGCGCGATCCGCCTGGAGGAATCATTCCTGCAGCGAGCGTACCGGCTGTGCCGGGATCATGACATACCCACGTGCGTCGATGAAATCCAGAGCTGTATCTGGAGTCCCGAGCTGTTCCAGTTCCGCGAGTACGGCCTGCAGCCGGATTTCGTGCCACTGGGCAAGGGTTTTCCCGGCGGTCAGTACCCGGCCTCCAAGATCCTGACCACCGCGGAGATGGATACCCTCAACCAATTCGGAGCCCTGGTCACCAACGGCCAGGAAGAGCTGGCCTCCCTTGCCTACCTGATCACGATGGAGTTCGCCCAGGCCAATGCTGCCCACACTGCGGAATTGGGGGCCTACTACGAGCGGGAGCTGAAAGCTCTGGCCAAGCGGCACAGCCGTTGGATCGATCGGATCGAGGGTCAGCGCCATCTGTCCTCGATCTTCTTCAAGGACGAGGATAAGGCAGTGCAGTTCATCAGGTACCTGAACGATCTGTGCATCGACATCAGCGCCCATACCTACAAGCCCAAGTGTCCTCCCTCGGCATTGACGAAGCTGCCCTTGACCGCCACCCCGAAAATGGTAGACTTTCTGATCGAGCAGATGGATCAAGTCCTTTCCCGGCTTTGAGCCGATCGGAGAGCGCAGGCAAATATCCGGGTTACGGGATTTCCAAAACCGGCGGAAAGGATTCTGTAGCCCTCTATAGAAGTCAAAAACGAGGAGTGCGTTTCAATGGAACGAAGAAAGGTGAAATTTGGAGTGATCGGTCTGGGGTTGATGGGCCGGGAGTTCGCCAGCGCCTCAGCCCGTTGGTGCCACCTGTTGACCGACGGGCCGATACCGCAGATCGTCGGGGTCTGCGATACAAATCGGGCGGCCAGAGACTGGTTTACCGATAATTTCCCCTCCGTAAAGCTCGCCACATCCGATTACAAGGAACTCCTGTCCTCCGAGGAGATCGAAGCGGTGTACTGCGCAGTACCCCATCACCTGCACCAACAGCTATATATTGATATCCTCAAGGCGGGCAAGCATCTGATGGGGGAAAAGCCGTTCGGAAGCGGTCAGAAAGCCAACACGGCGATTCTCGCGGAACTGTCACGACATCCGCAGCTGGTGGTGCGCTGCTCATCCGAGTTTCCCTTCTTTCCCGCCTGCCAGAGGATGATCGCCTGGATCCGGGAGGGACGTTTCGGCCGGATCATGGAAGTACACGGCGGCTTCAACCATTCCAGCGACATGGATCTGAGCAAGCCGATCAACTGGAAGCGTATGATCGAGTTCAACGGTGAATACGGCTGCCTCGGGGACCTGGGGATCCACACGCAGCATATCCCCTTCCGCATGGGTTGGATCCCCAGGAGCGTGTATGCGGTGCTGTCGAACATCGTTGCTGAGAGACCGGACGGCAAAGGCGGGACGGCTCCCTGCCTGACCTGGGACAACGCCTCTCTGATCTGCCAGGTGGATCACGCCGGCGGCTACTCCTTCCCCATGACCCTGGAAACCAAGCGCCTCGATCCGGGATCCACCAATCGTTGGTTTCTGGAGATCTATGGGCTGGAAGCCTCGGCCAAATTCACGACCGACGACCCCAATGCTTTCACGTACCTCGAGACCAGGGGCAAGGAGCAGGCCTGGGCCCGGGTGGTGGTGGGACACAAGACGATGACCCCCTCCATCACGGGCGGCATCTTCGAGTTCGGTTTTTCCGATGGAATCCTGCAGATGTGGGCCTCTTACCTGGAGGAGCTGGACGGCAAAGAGGTGTCGTTCGCATGCTTCACACCGGAGGAAACCAGGCTGTCCCATGCCCTGCAGACCGCGGCGCTGGATTCCCAAAGGAAACAATCGGTTGAGCCTGTTCGCCTCTGAACACGCGCAAAAGGCAAAGCAGGCGGAATGAAGACGGGAGACAAAGCCATGAACATGCAAAATGCGAAAATAGGGCTCCTGCCCCTCTACTTGAAGCTGTACGACGACCGGGACCGGGACAAACGGCCTCGGGTAGAATCCTTCTACAAACAGATCGCCTCGGAGCTCGAGAAGAGGTCACTCGGGGTGCTGACCTCACCGATCTGCCGTACAAAATCCGAGTTCGAGGCGGCGGTTCGCTCCTTCGAAGACGGGGGGGCTGAGGCGATTGTGACCCTGCACCTGGCCTACTCCCCTTCCCTCGAATCCGCCGATGCTTTGGCGAACACGCCCCTTCCCATCGTCGTCTGCGACACGACCCCAACCTATTCCTTCGGTCCGGATCAGAACCCCGAGGAGATCATGTACAACCACGGCATACACGGAGTGCAGGACATGTGCAACCTGCTCGTGCGCCGGGGAAAACCGTTCCACATCGAGGCAGGTCACTGGCAGAAATCCGATGTCCTGGACCGGATCGTTCGCCACCTGATATCGGCCCGCATGGCCCATCGACTGCGCACCCTGAAGGCGGGTCTGGTAGGCGAGCCCTTCGAAGGAATGGGGGACTTCTACGTATCCCCATCGGATTTGAAAGCCACGATCGGGGTGCAGACCCGGGTCCTGAATCCACGTCAATTCAAGACCCTGCTGGCGGAGGTAACGGATAGAGAGATCCAAACGGAGCGGGATCTGGATGAAAAGCGTTTCACGATGGAAGGAATCGACGAGGCGACCTACCGGCGCTCGGTGCGCAATGGACTGGCTCTGCAGAAATGGATCGACAAGGAGGGAATGGGAGCATTTTCCTTCAATTTCCTGCAAATCGGCAAGGCGACCGGGCTGGAGACCGCCCCATTCCTCCAGGCCTCGAAGTTGATGGCCCGGGGCGTCGGCTTTGGAGGTGAGGGGGACCTGCTTACCGCCTCATTGGTGTCCGCCCTGGCCGCCGGCAATCCGGAGACCAGCTTCAGCGAGATGTTCTGTCCGGACTGGAAGAACGGTTCGGTGTTCCTGAGCCACATGGGCGAGATGAACTGGAAGCTCGTTGCCGGGAAGCCCCGCCTGCTGGAGATGGACTACCAGTGGAGCGACGCGGCCAATCCGGTGTACGTGAGCGGGCGCTTCAAGGCCGGGGAGTTCGTCCTGGTCGATCTTCTGCCCCTGGAACCTCTGAGGAAGGGCGCCTACCGGCTGATCATCGCTCCGGCGAAGATGCTGGAGGTATCCGGAAAGGACAACTTCGGCAGGAGCATCCACGGTTGGTTCAAGCCCGGGCTGCCTCTCGCGGAATTCCTGGCCGAATACAGCAGGGTTGGAGGCACCCATCACCTGGCCATCAGCTACGGACTGAGCGCGGAAACCGTCGAAGCCTTTGGGAACATGATGGGCTGGGAAACGGTAGTGATACGATAATCTGTTGCAAAGGAGGAATGGAGGCGAACATGCGGAACGTGAAAGCGGGATTCGTCGGATTCGGAGAGGTCAACACCCCTGCCGAAATCATCAGGAAAAAAGTCGGGGAAGCGGAGAAGCTGCTCAAAGGCCTGGGACTCGATCTGGTCCGCACCGACCCGGTCAGTGACGATCCGCAAGGACTGCAGGCGCAGAGGGCTGTTCTGGAGCTGAAGCGGGAGGAGTTCGACCTTCTTGTCGTATGTATCGCCGGCTGGATTCCCTCCTGGGCGGTGATCCGCATCACGGCGGAGTTCGCCCACAAACCGATGCTCCTCTGGGGATTGACCGGATACACCCATGGGGGTCGGCTGGTCACGACCGCCGACCAGGCTGGAACCACGGCCCTGCGCAAGGTTTTCGAAGATCTGGGGTATCGATTTAAATACGTTTACGAGAGCCCCGGGGCCAAACCCAGACTCGAAGCAATCCGCAGCTTCGCCGCCGCGGCCCGGGCGGAGAGCCTGCTGAAAATGGCCAAGGTGGGCATGATGGGCTACCGGGATATGAAGCTGTACGGCACCATGTTCGACGGACCGTCCCTGAAGCTCCGCACCGGTGTGGAGGTGGAATGCTTCGAGATGCTGGAGATGGTGCAGCGCAGCGAGAAACTGGATCCTGCCGAGGTGGAGACGGTGATCCGGGACATGGAGACCAAGTGGCAATTCGAGAGCAAGGCCCAGCGGCAGACTCTGGAGAAGGCGGCCCGCTACTTCCTGGCGGTGCGGGATATTACAACCGAAAGGGGCTACGGCGCGGTTTCCCTGATCGACGTGGACGGGATGAAGAAGCTCCTGGAGTATCCCCCGGCCCCGATATTCATGCTCCTGGGGGAACAGCTGGGGGTTTGCACGATTCCGGAAAACGACACCCTGGGCGCGGTTACGCAGCTGTTTGTCAAATTCACAACCGGTCAGATCGCCCCCTACTTCGAGTTCTACGAGCTGTTCGAAGACCGCATGCTGATGGGCGTACCGGACTTCGTGCCCTCGGAGGTTGTAGAGGGCAAGGTAAAGGTGCTGCCCACCGCCTTCGGCGGCTTTGCCGAAGGGCTCCTCAACGTCTCCAAAGTGAAAACAGGGAGGATCACATTGAGCAGGCTGACTGCGGCCGGAGACCGCTACAGCCTCCACATGATCACCGCCGAAGCGCTAACGCCCGGCTCCTGGGAGGAGGCCGGTTGGCAGCCGCCGGCTCCGCAGCTGCCCAGCCTGGAGATCGTACCCGATATTCCCGTGGAGGAGTTCGCCCAGAAGGTTCTATCCCAACACTACATCGTGGCCTACGGGGACATTACGCGGGAGCTCATGGACCTCTGCAAACTCCTCGGCATCGGCATGTATTGAGAATGATGATCCGCCGTAGCACTGCAGCGCTCGGGGCTGCTTGAAGGATCCTTTGGCGATGACCTCCCGCGAACGGGTTCGACTGACCCTGGAGCACCACGAGCCGGATCGAGTCCCCGTCGACCTGGGCTCCAGCCTGGTGACCGGCATCCAGGCCAGCGCCTACGCCGGGCTGAAAAAAGCCCTCGGCATCTCCCAGGGCGAAATCCGTGTCTACGAGCCTTTCCAGATGCTGGCCGAGGTGGAGGAGCCCGTCCGCCGGGCCCTGGGCGTCGATGTCTACGGAATCATGCTGCCGGTCACGATTTTCGGGTACAAGAATGAAAACTGGAAACCCTTCCGGCTGTTCGACGGCACCGAGGTGCGGGTCTCGGAGCACTTCGTCTGGGACGAGCTTCCGGGCGGCGATTTGGTTCAATACCCGCAAGGAGATCGCAGCTTCCCTCCCTCCGGCAGGATGCCCAGGGACGGTTTCTACTTCGACGCCATCGTACGCCAGGAGCCCATCGATGATGCCCGCCTGGACCCGGGGGAGTGGGTCAGCCAGACCTACGGGCTGTTCGGCGACGAAGAGATGCGTTTCCTGGAAGAGCAGTCCCGTTGGTATTTCGAGAACACCGAATACGCCCTGTTCGGGAACTTCGGCGGCGGCAGCTTCGGAGACATCGCCATCGTCGTTGGTCCGCACATCCCCTTTCCCAAGGGAATCCGGGATCCCGAGGAGTTCTACATCTCCCACATCACTCGAAAAGATTATATACGGGAGATCTTCGAGCGGACCCTGGAGCTCCAGATGAAGAATATCGAGATGTACCGTCAGGCGGTGGGGGAGAGGATCCAGGTGATCGAGATCAACGGCAATGACTTTGGTTCCCAGAACGGTCCGTTCATCTCCCCGCAGATGTACCGGGACCTGTACAAGCCATGCCACAAAGAAATGAACGACTGGGTCCACGCCAACACCGGCTGGAAAACCTTCTTCCACTCCTGCGGCTCCAATGTGGAGTTTCTCGACGACTTTCGTGAGGCCGGAGTGGACATCCTCAATCCAGTGCAGATCTCGGCGGCGGGTATGGATCCGCAGTACCTTAAAAAGAAATACGGCGATGATTTCGTGTTTTGGGGCGGCGCGGTGGACGCACAGCATACCCTCCCGTTCGGCACCGTGGAGGAGGTGCTCCGGGAGGTGAAGGAGAACATCGGCACCTTCAAGAGCGGAGGCGGCTATGTGTTCAACAATGTCCACAACATCCAGGCCGGTGTGCCTGTGGAAAACATCCTGGCTCTGTTCCAGGCGCTGCGGGAAGCCGGGAGCTACGCTCACTGACTCGAACACTACCTTAGGGGAGCAACCGATCCATGTATCTGAGCTTTGATGTGGGCACGACATCCGTGAAAACAGCCCTGTTCGACGAGCGGGGCAGGCTGTTGGCCAAGAACATTCAGAATTACTCCCTGGACACCCCACGGGTCGACTGGTACGAAGTCGAACCGGAGGTGTACTGGCAGGCGGTACTGCGGGGTTTCCGGCAGACCGTCGCCGGCGCCGGTGTGGACCCGAAGGGCGTCCGGGCCGTCTGCGGATGCAGCCAGGGGGAGACGATCGTTTTTCTCGATAAGAAGGACCGTTCGGTGCGGCCGGCTATAGTCTGGATCGACAACCGGGCGCGCGCCGAAAGCGAGGAGCTCAAAGACCGCATCCCCACAGAGGAATTTTTCGAGGCCACGGGCTGCGTGGAGATCGAACCGACCTGGAGCGTTCTCAAGATCGCCTGGCTCAAAAACAACGAGGCGGGAAACTTCGACAGGATCGACAAGATCATGCCGGTGGAGGACTACATCGTCTATGCCCTGACCGGGCGCTTCCTCTCCACCCCGACCCTGATGCACTCCACCGGTCTGATCGACATCCGAGCCGGAACGTACTGGAGCAAAACCGTCTCCCCCCTCGGTATCGAAGGCAAGCTTCCTCCTCTGGTCGAGGTCGGAAGCATCGTCGGACCGATCCAATCGCAGCTGGCGGACGAACTCGGCCTGTCGCGGGAAACCATAGTCGTGAAGGGAGCCATGGATCAGACCATGAGCGCGGTGGGAGCCGGAAACATCCACCCGGGGGTGGTTACCGAGACCACGGGAACCGCTCTGGCCATCGGCGTGACCGCAGACTCTGCGGAAGCGATCCACGCCAACTGCCTGGCCCACCAACCCCACGCAGTCACGGGGAAGTATCTGATCCTGCCTTATGCACAAACCTCGGGGGTCCTGTACAAGTGGTTTCGGGATGTATTCGCATCCGCAGAAATCGAGGCGGCCGGAGGCCTGGAAGAGGCTTACGAGCAGTTGAACCTCCTGGCGGCCGCTGCTCCGCCCGGCTGCGACGGGCTGGTGCTGCTGCCCTTCTTCGCCGGCGCCTATATCCCGGAGAACGACATGTACGCCAAGGGCGTGTGGTATGGAATCACGTTGAAACATGACAGGGGCCACTTCGCCCGCTCGATCCAGGAGTCCGTGGGCTTCATGCTGCGCAGGATCCTGGACCTGATCCGGGCGGCAAACATAGAGATCGAGGAGGTCCGCTGCATGGGCGGAGCGGCCCGCTCCGACCTGTGGCTCCAGATCAAGGCGGATATCTGCGAGCTGCCCATGGTACGGATGATGGAGGAGGAGACTTCGGTCCTGGGCTGCGCCATACTCAGTGCCGTGGCTACAAAGCAGTACGGCGACATCGAAGAAGCGGCGGCGGCCATGGTCAGAACCGGAAAGACCTTTGCTCCCGACCCGAAACAACGCGAACTGTACGCCAGGCTTTACGGGCTGTACGGCGAGCTGTATGAATCCCTGAAGCCGTTGTTCCGGAAGTTCACGGGACAGTAGAGGCCGCCTCCGTGGTGCAAGAGCAGCTCAAACATGGATGAGGAAAACAGATCATCGATAGAGGAGATCAAGATGTCCAAGAACTGGTGGAAGGAAAGCGCAATCGACACACCAAAAATAGTGGTCGAGCCTCCGGGGCCGAAGTCGAAATCAATGCACGACAGCACGATCCGCTATTTCCGCGGATTGAGCAGCCAGGTGAAGTTGTTTCCCGTGTGCTTCTCCGAAGGACACGGCATCACCATGACAGACGTGGACGGCAACCGCTACCTGGACTTTTCTTCCGGTATCTACGTCACCTCCCTCGGGCACGGTCATCCCAAGATCTCGGAGGCTGTCGCTCACTGGGCAAAGAGACTGATGAACTGCCACGACTTCACCACTCCGGTCAAGGAAGCCCTGCTGGCGAAGATGTCCGAGGTCCTGCCCAACGGGTTGAACCAGGTTCAGTTTTACAGCGATGGAACATCAGCCGTGGAAGCGGGGATCCGGGCCGCCCGCGCCATCAGCGGAAAGCACGAATTTCTCTCCTGTTACCGCGACTTCCACGGTAAAACAATGGCAGCGGTCAGCTGCGCCCAGATGTGGCGGGGGGACGTGCAGAGCTACGGTCCGACCCGGGCTCCCGGCTTCTACATGGTGCCTCGCCCCGACCCCTACCGACCGATTTTCACCGAGCCCGACGGCTCGATCGACACAGATGCCTACATTCGCTTCTATGACCAGTTCATCCGCGAAGCTACGGTCGGCAACGTGGCCGCCTTCGTGCTGGAACCGGCTCAGGGCTGGGGGGGCTCGGTTTTCCCACCGGAAGATTTCTTCCCCAAGCTGCGGGAGTACTGCGACCGCAGCGGCATCCTCCTGTTCGCCGATGAAGTGCTGACCGGAATGGGGCGCACCGGCCAGTGGTTGTGCATGAGCCACTGGAAGGTCCAGCCCGATATCGTCACCTTCGGCAAATCCTTTGGCAACGGCTTTCCGGTTACCGC
>JAFGQJ010000178.1 GCA_016935715.1 Spirochaetales bacterium | reverse complement strand
GCCTGGATTGGGATGAGGATTTCTCCACCGAAACCGAGGACGTGCACCGGGCGCTGTTCTTCGGGTTGGGGGCCGACGGAACCGTGGGGGCCAACAAGAACTCGATCAAGATCATCGGCAAGGCAACGGACAACTTCGCTCAGGGCTATTTCGTCTACGATTCCAAGAAGTCCGGAGCCCGCACGGTCAGCCACCTGCGCTTCGGCAAGAAGCCGATCAAGAGCTCGTATCTCATCCAGAAGGCGAATTTCGTGGCCTGTCACAAGTTCAGCTTCCTGGAGAAATTCGACATGCTTTCCTCCGCCGAAAAGGGCGGGACCTTCCTGCTCGCCTCCCCTTTCAGCAAGGACGAGGTCTGGGAGAATCTGCCGCTGGAGGTCCAGAAGCAGATCATCGACAAACAGCTGAACTTCTACGTGATCGACGCCCTGAAGATCGCCGAAGAGGTCGGTTTGGGCGGCCGGATCAACACGATCATGCAGACCGCCTTTTTCCTGATCTCCGGGGTGCTGCCGGAAGAACAGGCCGTCAAGCTCATCGGAGATGCGGTGGAGGACACCTACGGCAGCAAGGGTCAGGACATCGTGGACATGAACATGCGGGCCGTGGAAGCCGCCCGCAAGGCGATCCACAAGGTGGACTACCCCAAGCAGACCAAGGGGGATATCCACATGCTTCCGCCGGCCCCGGAGGACGCCCCGAAGTTCGTCAAGGAGGTGGTCGGCGAGATCATCGCCGGTCGCGGCGACAAGCTGCCCGTTTCCAAGCTGCCCGACGACGGCACCTACCCGACCGGAACGACCCAGTACGAGAAGCGAAACGTAGCCGAGGAGATCCCGGTCTGGGAGCCGGATGTCTGCATCCAGTGCGGCGAGTGTTCGCTGATCTGCCCCCACGCGGTCATCCGCATGAAGGCCTACGACCCGAAGTATCTCAAGAAGGCGCCGGCGACCTTCAAATCCGCCGACGCCCGGGGCAAGGAGTTCGGGGGCATGAAGTTCACCATCCAGGTTTCCCCCGAGGACTGCACCGGCTGCGGTTTGTGCGTGGAGATCTGCCCGGCCCAGGAGAAGAAGGACGGGGAGAAAACCGGACGCCATGCGGTCAACATGGCTGCCCAGATGCCGCTGCGCGAGCAGGAGAACGAGAATTGGGAGTTCTTCCTGGATCTGCCCGAGGTGCCCGAGAAATTGATCAAACGGGACACGATCAAGGGATCCCAGCTGGTCAAACCCCTGTTCGAGTTCTCCGGGGCCTGCGCGGGCTGCGGGGAGACCCCGTACGTGAAGCTGGCCAGCCAGCTGTTCGGCGACAGGATGATCATCGGCAACGCCACCGGCTGTTCCTCCATCTACGGCGGCAACCTGCCCAACACGCCCTACACCGTGCGGGCCGACGGCAGGGGGCCGACCTGGAACAACTCGCTGTTCGAGGACGCTGCGGAGTTCGCCTACGGCATGCGCCTGAACGCGGAAAAGATGACCGAGTTCGCCCACGAGCTGCTGCTGGCGGCGGAGAAATCCGGGCTGGTTGACAAGAAGCTCGCCCAGGAGATCCGGGATGCCGACCAGGGCACACAGGAGGGCATAGAGGCCCAGAGAGCCCGGGTGGAGAAGGTCAAGGAGGCGTTGAGCAAGTCCAAGAGCGAGGAGGCCAGGCACCTTCTCTCTGTAGCCGACTACCTGGTCAAGAAATCGGTCTGGGCTTTCGGCGGGGACGGCTGGGCGTACGACATCGGCTACGGCGGTCTGGACCATGTGATCGCCTCGGGCAGGGACATCAACATCCTGGTGCTGGACACCGGTGTGTACTCGAACACCGGCGGGCAGATGTCCAAGGCCACTCCGCTGGGAGCGATCGCAAAGTTCGCCGCCGCGGGAAAACCCCTGAGCAAGAAGGACCTAGGGCTCATGGCCATGACCTACGGCAACGTCTACGTGGCCAACGTGGCCATCGGGGCCAACCGCATCCACACCATCCGAGCCTTCGTGGAAGCGGAGAGCTATCCCGGACCGTCGCTGATCATCGCCTACTGTCCCTGCATCGCCCACGGGTACAACCTGCGCTACGGAATCCGCCAGCAGAAGCTGGCGGTGGACTCGGGGGCCTGGACGCTGTTCCGCTACAATCCCTCGCTGAAAGAGCAGGGCAAGAACCCCCTCAGCCTGGACTGCAAGGAACCCTCGGTGGACATCCAGGAGTACATGTACAAGGAGATCCGCTTCCGCTCGCTGCGGAACGCCCATCCGGACCGGGCCGAGAGATTCCTCGAGCAGGCCCGCGCAGACGCCAAGGAGAAGTACGCCTACTTCAAGTACCTGGCCGACCGGGGGTAGGAGCGGCAGCCATAGACGCGGCTGGATCGATCGGGCCGGGTTGATCACGATGGATTGATCGAAGAGGAGGGTAAAACCTCCTCTTCTTATCTCTGTACGGTACGGGAGACATCGCTTGATTTCGCTCTATGGTTCTACCGTGGGGGAGTGCTGATGACCAGTGACGTCCTGTTTGCCCTGGGTCTTACGGTGTTCGCGGGATTGTCTACGGGAATAGGGAGCCTGATCGGTTTCCTTTCGAAAAAATTCAATCCTAAGTTCCTGACGGCGGCGTTGGGATTTTCAGCCGGCGTCATGATTTACGTGTCCCTCATCGAGATATTCGTGAAAGCCAAAGATGCACTGACCAGCAGTTTCGGATATAGAAACGGGTATATCCTGACCGTGGTCGCATTTTTCTGCGGCATCTTCCTGATTGCCTTGATCGACAAGCTGATACCTTCGTATGAGAATCCGCACGAATTGAATGTCAAGCAGAAAATTGCTGAAAGCTCCGCTGAGGACAAAAGCAAATTGATGAGAATGGGTCTGTTTTCAGCTTTGGCAATAGCAATTCACAACTTCCCGGAAGGATTGGCAACGTTCATGAGCGGCCTGACGGATCCGGCCCTGGGAATCAGCATAGCCGTTGCCGTTGCCATCCACAACATACCCGAAGGACTCGCCGTATCCGCTCCGGTATTCTACGCAACCAAGAGCAGAAGGAAGGCGTTCGTCCTGTCGTTCCTGTCGGGTCTCGCCGAGCCTGTCGGGGCACTGATCGGATATTTCATCCTGCGCTCGATATTCAGCGATGCCACGTTCGGGGTGATTTTCGCCGCGGTGGCCGGTATAATGGTTTACATCTCACTCGATGAATTGCTTCCCACAGCGGAAGAGTACGGCGAACACCACATTGCGATATCCGGGTTGATTCTGGGAATGATCGTCATGGCCATCAGTCTGTTGCTGTTCGCCTGAAACCCCCGTGAGGCGGATGTACGAATCAATAGGAACATGCCGGCAAGTCAGCTACTACGCCGAGCACCCCGAGCACCCCGAGCACCCCGAGTGGGAAACAAAGATGTTTGGAATCCCAACGAACGCCGAGGAGGCGTGCTCATCCCTCGGAGCAGGCAGGGGGACAGATTAGGGATTCAACGAAGCGGAATTGGCTGGGAGCCTCCGTCGAGGGAAATGCAAGCGGATCTCTGCCCGGTTCTTGTTCTTCTTTGATAACCACGCTCAAATCCGTAATATAATACGCGCCAATCCACGGCCACGGTAAACTGTACATCATATATGATGTAAGGTCAGGCTACTAAGAGATGAAGCTTGCGCAGACAGACTGTTGATCGCGAAAGAGGTCACATGCGGCATGGGGCTGGGGCGCCTTTGCGGATGCTCCGTTTTGACCAGCACCCACCCCTCGCCGGTACTAGTCGATCTCCTCCTCTCCACCAACACATCCCGTCAGAAGGAGAAAACCTCCCCACACCCAGCGTGGGGGGAATATACACTCGGC
>JAFGQJ010000177.1 GCA_016935715.1 Spirochaetales bacterium | reverse complement strand
TGATTGTGTATGTGATTGCGGTATTTGTCGAGGGGGTGTCCGGAAAAGTAGAAACCGAGATTCTGCTTTTCATGGTTGAGCTTCTCCAGGGCAGGCCAGGGATCGCAGGGTTCCATGGCCAGCGGAGACTGCTCCTCTTCCATGGAATCGAAAAGCGTGGTCTGCCCGTACTTCTGGATCTCCTTGTAGCTGTTCACCGTTTCCATGATCCTGTCCAGATTGTGCATCAGTACCGACCTCGCGGTACCGAGGCTGTCGAACACGCCGCAGCGAATCAGGGTCTCCACGACCTTGCGGTTGACCGTTTTCATGTCCAGCCGCTTCAGGAACTCGAGGAGATCCTTGAACGCCCCCGCGGCGTTTCGCTCCTGCACGATGTGGTCCACCGCCGCGCTGCCGACGTTCTTGATTCCCCGCAGCCCGTACACGATCTTCCCATCCCGGACCGTAAACTCCTGTTCCGAAAGATTGATATCCGGAGGGAGCACTTCCAGTCCCATGTTCCGGGCCTCGGAGATGTACTCGGACAGCTTGTCCGTGGAGCTGATCTCGTTGGTGAGGTTGGCCGCCATGAACTCTGCGGGGTAGTTGGCCTTCAGATAGGCGGTCTGATAGGCCAGCAGGGAGTAGGCCGCCGCGTGGGACTTGTTGAACCCGTAGCCGGCGAAGGGCACGAGGAGCTCGAAAATCTTTTCCGCCTGCGCACCGGAGTATCCCCTGGATACCGCACCCTTCATGAATTTGACCTTCTGGCGGGCCATCACGTCGACCTTCTTCTTGCCCATGGCCCTGCGCAGGATATCCGCCTCCCCGAGGGAGTATCCTGCAACCTGCCGGGCGATCTCCATGACCTGTTCCTGGTACACGATTACCCCGTAGGTTTCCTCGAGGATCGGCTCCAGCTCGGGCAGAGGGTACTGAATCCGCTTTTTCCCGTTCTTGGCGTCGATGAACTGATCGATGTACTCCATGGGGCCCGGGCGATACAGGGCGTTCAAAGCGATCAGGTCGGGAATGGAGGCCGGCCTGGATTTTCTCAGTATCTCCTGCATGCCCTGGCTTTCGAATTGAAAGATGCAGGTGCTGCGCCCCTCGCCGAGCAGACGGAAGGTAGCTTCATCGTCCTCGGGAATTCGCTCGATATCCAGAACCACTCCCCGGCGGCGCAGCAGCTCGACCGTATTCTTGATGATGGTAAGGGTCTTCAAACCCAGGAAATCCATCTTCACCAGGCCGCAGTCTTCCAGGTAGTCCATCGAGTACTGCGTGGATACGGTGAGAGTCTTGGGATCCCTGTACAATGGAACGTAATGGGTCAGCTCCTCCTGACCGATCACGATGCCGGCGGCATGGGTGGAGGCATGGCGATGCAATCCTTCCAGCCTCAGGCTGACGTCCAGAAGTCGCCGGTAGTTCTCCCCCCTGTCAGCCATCCGCGCCAGCTCCGGGTCCAGCTTCATCGCCGTCCTCAGATTCATCTTCGGGCCCATCGGCACCCGCTTGGCGATAACATCGGCCTCCGCGTAGGGGAAATCCAGCACCCGGGCCACATCCCGTATCACCGCGCGCGCCTTCAGCGTTCCGAAGGTGATGATCTGCCCCACCCGCTGGCTGCCGTATTTTTGCAGGACATAGTCGATGACCCGGGATCGTCCTTCGTAGCAGAAATCGATATCGAAGTCGGGCATCGAGATCCTCTCCGGATTCAGGAAGCGTTCGAACAGCAGCCCGTATTTCAGCGGATCGATATCGGTGATCTTCAGAGCGTAGGCGACCAGGGATCCGGCGCCGGAGCCCCTGCCCGGACCGACGGGGATTCCGTTTTCCCGTGCGAAATGGATGAAATCCCACACGATCAGAAAATAGCCCGTATAGCCCATTGAGTTGATCACGGACAACTCGTATTCCAGCCGCTCCCGCAGCTGGCCGCCGGGATTGGAGTATCGTTCGGCCAGCCCGCGATGGGCCAGCTCGGACAGGTAGCTTTCCAGCGTGTAGCCTGAAGGCACCTCGTAGTGCGGGAGCAGCGGGCCCGGGAGGGGGATCTCCAGGTTGCACATGTCGGCGATCAGGCCGGTGTTCCTCAGAGCCTCGGGGAACTCGGGCACGGCCCGGGCCATCTCCTCCTGGCTCTTGAAATAGAACTCCGGAAAGGCGAATTTGATCCGTTTGCCCTCGCTGACCTTTTTCCCCGTTCCCACGCAGATCAGCACATCCTGTGCGTAGGCATCCTCCTTGTCCGTGTAGTGGATGTCATTGGTGGCTACCATGGGGATCCCTGTTCGTTTGGACAGATCCGCCAGACCGGCGAGCACCACCTTCTGCTCCGGTATACCCTGATTCTGTACCTCGAGATAGAAATTCCCCGGCCCGAAGACTTCACCGTAGAACCGGCTCTTGTCCCGGGCCGCTTCCACCTGACCGTCCAGGATCAGCCGCGGTATCTCGCCCCCCATGCAGCCCGAGAGGGCGATCAAGCCGCGGCTGTGCTGCTGGAGCAGCTCATCATCGATGCGGGGCTTGTAATAAAAGCCCTCGATGTAGGAAAGGGTGGAGAGTTTGAGGAGATTTTGATAACCCTCCGTGTCCCTGGCCAGCAGCACGATGTGGTGGTAGCGGGAGGCCCCCTCGCTGCCGGACTTCGAAAGCCGCGAGCCGGGAGCCACGTAGAACTCCGAACCGACTATCGGTTTGATCCCCTGTCTGCGGCACTCGAGGTAGAACTTGAGCGTTCCGAACATGTTTCCGTGATCCGTCAGGGCCAGGGCCGGCATTCCCAGGGCTTTGGCTTTGCCGACCAGGCTTTCTATCGAGGCGGCCCCGTCGAGCAGAGAAAAATCTGAGTGGGTATGGAGATGCACAAACTCTGACATGTTGATCGCAGGCTGTTCAGCGCTTCTATTGCTCTGTAGACGATAGTACCACGTTTGTCCGCCGAAAGAGAAGATCTCCGGCGCCGCTTTACAGCATCTCCAGGCTCCGGCTGTTGAGCTTCTCCAGGAACCAGCGGGTCAGGCGCAGGGCGGTGGCCCTCCTGTAGCGTCCTGCGGCGCTGCCATCCGCCTGGTCGGACAGGGCTTCCCCCAGATCGTTCATCAGGGAATCGATCGATTTGGCGGGTACCGGCAGGCTGGCATTCTTCAGCTTCTCCTCCAGGGCAAAGCGGCGAAAAACCGCGACCTTCAGTCCGCCGATGCAGAAATGCAGAGCTTCCAGTCTCCCCTTGGGGAAACGGGCCACGGCGGCAATGCTCAAAGATGTCTGGAACCGCCCGCCGGCCTGCACCTTGCGAAACAGGGAAAAATCCCACTCCTCCAGCGGAACGCGGATCCGGGTCAGGATTTCACCGGGTCGCAGGTTCCCGCTGCTGCTGCGGTCGAAAAACTCTTCTATCCCCAGCCAGCGGGTGGAGGCGGCGGTGCGCAGCTCCAGCTGGGCGTTGATCACGCTCAGTGCGGGCAGGCAGTCTCCCCGGCGGCCCTTCAGAGCGATGTTCCCCCCCAGGGTGGCCAGATTGCGAATCGCCGGTGTGGCGATCGTCGAGAGGGATTCGAACAACACCGGCGGGAGCACATTGCGACCCAACCGCAGGACCCGGGACAGCTCCAGGACCGCACCGATATCGAGGTGCCGTTGGCCGCGGGAGATGCGATTCAGCTCCTGGACATTGCCGAGGTAGACAACCTTCTGCGGAAGAGCCAGGGCACGCCCGCTGCCACGCTGAGCCAGCCGGGCTATCTCGGTACCCCCCGCGTAGAGCAGGGCGCCGGGGTTGCGCGTATAGAGGCGAAGCGTTCC